>JAUVXS010000050.1 GCA_030603485.1 Dehalococcoidia bacterium | reverse complement strand
GGCATGGAACGCCTCATGGGCAATTATCCCCTCTTTGAGGCCATCATACAGTTTGCCAAAGAAAATAGATTATCTCAGGAGCCTGCAATTCGTAATAAGCTAGCACAACTCCAGATTGAATTTGAGGTAGGCCGCTTGCTTATTTATAGAGTGGCTTTGGCAATGGAAGAAGGGCGAGCCCCTAATTGGGAATCCGCTATGTCCAAGGCCTATTGTACAGAATTTGAGAAACGCCTGGCCAGCGTAGCTATGGAGGTACTGGGTCCCTATGGACAACTGGTGTCAGGTTCCAGGTTAGTCCCTCTGCGAGGGATGGCCGCGCATTCATACTTAGGCTCTAAGGGTTATAGCCTTCAAGCAGGCACAACGGAAATTTTAAAAAATGTCCTGGCTGTACGGGGATTGGGACTACCAAGCTTATAGACCGTCACCTAAGTGAAACGAAGGGTTGAATGACTCAAAAGTTCTTCTTCAATAGCTGAGAATGGCGCTTGGAATATTCGATATAGGAGGATAGCGATAAATTTAACTCTTACTGAAGAACAAGAAATGCTAAAGAAGACAGCCCGCGACTTTCTGGCTGACAAGTGCACGAAAACATTCGTTAAACAGATGGAAGAGAGCGGGACAGGCTATTCAAAAGAACTCTGGCTGGAGATGGCTGAGCTAGGCTGGATGGGTTTGGCCTTCCCGGAAAAATATGGCGGCGGCGACATGAATTTTCTTGACCTGGCAGTGCTACTAGAAGAAATGGGACGGGCTTGTTTGCCTGGCCCTTTTTTCTCCACAGTGATTCTTGGAGGCTTGCCGATCTTAGATGTCGGTAGCGAGGAGCAAAAACAGGAATACCTGCCCAAGCTAATCCATGGGGAGAAAATCTTTACCTTAGCCCTAACCGAACCCGTCTATCGGAATTACGATGCCTCTTCAGTCACCGTCGAGGCTACTCCTGATAATGGCAATTATATTATCAACGGCACAAAGCTGTTTGTCCCCGATGCTCATATTGCTGACTACCTGCTATGTATAGCCAGAACCAGACCTGAAAACGGAGTTGGTATATTTCTGGCCGATGCTAATAATCCCAGGATAAACTACACCGTTCTGAAGACCATCGCTGGTGATAAGCTATGCGAGGTGGTTTTTGACCAAGTGCCGGTACCTAAAGCTAACATTTTGGGACAACTGGACCAGGGGTGGAGCGCAGTGCAAAAGATGATTGAGCGGGCAACGGTGGGAAAATGTTGTGAAATGGTCGGCAATATGCAGCGAATACTGGAGATGACCATAGACTACGCTAAGGAAAGAAAACAATTTGACCGTCCCATTGGCAGCTTCCAGGTCATACAGCACTATTGCGCCGACATGGCAACCGATGTTGACTGTGCCAGGTTAAGCACCTACCAAGCAGCCTGGATGCTAAGTGAGGGACTTCCCTGTACCAAAGAAATAGCTATAGCCAAGGCCTGGATAGGCGAAGCCTCCCAGCGCGTCAGTGCTCTGGCGCACCAAATTCACGGAGCTATTGGCGTTACCATAGAACATGATCTGCATTTTTACACCAGGCGTGCCAAAGCTGCAGAACTTGCTTTTGGCGATGCCAATTTCTACCGGGAAGTAGTAGCTAAAGAGATGGGATTATGACCGTCTCTTAGAGAAAGAAAACCTTTGGCAATGCCTGCTTTGAATTCTCTAAGATTGCTGGCTACGCTTTGCATCGTATGAAGTGAAGGGCGCAGTTTAACACGGTCACTAGCACTTAAAGGGGGTTAAATAAGGTCATTGAGCTTCGTTTCTAATTTCTTTTGCCTTAAGGATACTGTTAAATCGCCTCGCGTTCTCTCTGTAATGCCTCGTATGGCGTCTGTAGTTCGCCTCAGACCATGAGCGAGCAATTCCGGGAAGTCCATGGTCATCAATATTCCGTAGATTTCATCCATTATAGTCAGTAATTCCTCGCAACGGGAAAGGTCCCCCCGCCTTAGACTATCTAATATATACCTCCTCAGTTCCCCTACGGATTCGCCCAAGCCATCAAGGTAGGCAGCATTGCTTACACCCAGTGGTCTCGGCTTCGGTAAGTCTTCCCCGGCAATCAAGGCTAAGGTTATATATCCTTCAGCGAACTCCTTTTGAGCGTCGTGAATGAAACCTGAATGAAGTAACCTCCCATGTCTGGCCAGGTCGTGGTCCAGTTCTCGAAGTAATTCATGAGCTGAATCAAGGAGTTGCCTTGCCTTATCATGCTCCTGGCGATGAACTGCACGTATGGCATCAGCACTGTGGCGTATTACCTGACGGCAACTACGCAAAGCTTTCTCTCGAGCTTCATCCTCAGTCGCAAACTGAGGGCGAAGCTCCGCAGCGATAGCCTCTAAATCTTCTACTGGTTTTGACATTCCCCTTTCGCCAAATCCATTTTTGCGACCAGTTTCTGCACAACTCCTCTAATATCCTTCTCAACCATTACAGCGCTAATCACAGCCGCAGCATCAGCACCGGCAGCCACTACTTCACCGACATTATTCTGATTTATGCCGCCAATAGCTACTAGAGGAATAGCTATTTTCCGCTTGAGTTCTTTCAGCATATCCACTCCCACCACGATAGCTCCCTTTTTCGTCGCCGTGGGGAATATTGAACCCACGGCAATATAATCCGCTCCTTCATCTTCGGCTTTTGTTGCCTGAGATAGCGTCGTTACGGAGCAGCCAATTATTTTATCTACAGGCAATTCCCTGCGGACTACAGGCAGGGGTAGGTCTTCTTGCCCAATGTGAAGCCCATCGGCATCAACAGCTATAGCCAAGTCGAGGTAATCATTTATTATAAAGAGAACACCTGCTTGACTACAGAGCTCCTTGAGCCTTTGCGCTATAAGTAGCAGGTCGCTCTTTTTGCTTTGCTTATCGCGAAGTTGGATTACCCGGGCACCACTCTCGATAATTTGGTCAGCAATTTCCAGTTCATCCCTGCCCACCAAAAATTGTCTATCCAGAATGACGTAAAGCCCGGGCATCCTTTCCATTTTGTCACGGCGCGATATTCGGGAAATCAAATCGCGCTCCAGGGCATAAAGGACAAACCTCGCCTGTTCGAAGCTGGCTGAATTCAGCATTGAACTTATATGTGGCAATTTAGCTAGCTCCTCTATCACACGAAGAGACTCCTCCACCCTTTTAGCATTGGCTGTAACTAAATCCAGCAAGCCCGGCGGTGAGGTCGTTTTCATATTTCGTTCCTTCTCCGCTGGAGAGATAGGGTAAGGATGACCAACATCATGTTCAGAATCTCGCCAAGATAAGAGCCCTACCCTTAGTGATTTAGTTTCCTGGGCCAAATCGTGACGTAGAGCTCTTAAACGCTGGCGCAATTCAGCATTATTGAGAAGAAAGCGAGCGATATCTTCCAGAACCCGCAAGCCTTCACTGGAGCGGTTTAGGTTGGCATCAATTATACGCAGCGGTTGGTGAAGCACTTTCTATGTCCTTCAGCGGCTCAGGCAATACGCCTTCTCTGGCCTCTTGTATCTTCTCTTGAATCTGGGATGGTAGTTCCTGTCCCAGATCCTGAAACTTCTTTTCCACCCAGCGGCCAATATTCCGAGGGTCCTTGTAATAATCCTCACTGGGGTGAATTGTGGGCTCGCCGCTTTCCTCCCATACCGTTTTCAATGACTTATGGCAAGTGAAGCTGGAAATGGCACGGGATAAGTTGGCATTGCCGCAGAATGAGCATTTTGAAGCAAAGGGGGCAGAAATATCCCTTACTAAAAAATCCAGTCTCTTGTGGCAGTTCTGACACACAAACTCGTAGATGGACACGAGAAACCTCCTTGTTCAACCACTTTCAGAGCTGCTTTCTCTTTGGCCAAAGAACTCTTGCTTTTTTTCTTCTATCTGGGCAACGGGCCATTCACCCACTTCCATTCTCTCAGTCATTTCCTCATACTCTGGAGCAGCCCTCTCACCGCCACTCATTCGCTTGTTCCACTCGGCTAATGCTCTGGGGTCATTGCGCATCATGCCCTGGGTCAGCTCACGGTCGGAAAGTATATCTTCATAAACAGCGCTGTATGTTTTCTGTACGGAAAAAGTGGAAAATATCCGCTTAAGTTCGCTGCTGCCACAACGGGGACAGGGTGGTGGAGGCACAGAGAATCTATGCCGATATGAGCTAACAATTCGGCGACAGGAATCGCACCAATACTCATAAATAGGCATCTCACCCTGGCAAGGAGATTTTAGCACAGTTCCTTCTTTCGTCCAAAGCATATGTGAATAAGCAAGACAGTTCAGAGCTTTGCCTCGACTAAATCCGGATCAAAATTTGGATTTGTTTAGAAATGGTAACGTTATCCTTCACACTCTTTATTTACTCACCCTTCCTTAGCTATTAGTTCACGTCTTGTCCTTTTCTTCTCCTTCATAAACCTCGGGAAATATTTCCTTCCTCCTGAATCTTTGCCAGTACGGCTTCTTTTTCTGCCAGAATGCGTTCTTCCAATGCTCAGCCTCTTCCGAAGCGTAGTATTTCCAGAGATACTGCGCGGAAATTGCCTCTATACCCCGCATATAGGTAGTGGCAGCGTTGAAACATGCCTTAATGCCAGCTATAGCTCCAGGACTCTTCTCCAGTATTTCGCCGCACCATTTGTCCACCTCCTCTTCTAGCCTATCTGCTGGCACTACCGTGTTAACCAGTCCCATCTCCAGGGCTTCCCTGGCAGTATATCGGCGACAGAGATACCACATTTCCCTGGCTTTCTTTTCTCCCACTACCATCATCAAATCAACAACACCTACACCGGGGTCGAAACTTCCCACTATGGGGCCAACCTGGCCAAAGATGGCGTTTTCTGAAGCTATGGAAAGGTCACAAATCTGTTGATAAACATGTCCCCCTCCTATTGCATAACCGTTCACTGCCGCGATAACCGGTTTGGGCATCTCCCGTATCAGGGTTTTGACCCTTAAATCCTTTTCCAACATTCCCTTTCGATAGCCGGCTTTTGCTTCCTTAGCATCGCCACCCGTACAAAATGCCTTGTCACCAGCGCCGGTAAATACCACCACTCCTACCGTGTCATCGTTTGCCGCATCCTCGAAAGCTTTTATGAGTTCGTCTTGGGTGGAGGTAGTAAAAGCGTTATATGTCTCAGGTCTATTTATGGTTACTCTGGCCACGCCAGGCCTTTTTTCATAGACGATGTCTTTGAAATCAAAACCTGGCACTTTTTCCCATTTTCTCTCTACCATTGTTCATCCTTTCGTGTAAATATCTCACATGATAGGCGAGGCGTATGCATAACCCTTAAGTCGGCAGCCATTGTGCCATAATAAGTGGGTGAGCTAATAATCAAACCGTCTACTTCCAGCAACTCATCAAGGGCAACATCTTCGACTTTTTGGTAAACAATATCTAGACCTGCCTCTGTGATTGCTTTCGCTATTGCTGTTGCCATTGCCTCTGTATTTTCGCTTCGTGAGTAATATACTATTAATACCTTTGCCGTGATTTCTTTCTAGCAGATATCTCTGGCTTTTAGTTATTGTACTGTAAGCCGTCACTCTTGTCTATGAAAGCTAATACTGTAACGCTCTGTAGAATTTATTTGACGCGAACACGATTCTTTATGAGCTACTCCAGATACAGTATCCTGCTGCAGTTATTGCATTGGATTAAATCACCAGCTTTGACTTTCTGCCATTGACTTGTGGGTACGGTAACGTGGCATCCCAAACATCTTCCCTTCTCCACTTTGACTATAGCTTGTCCGCTTGTTAGCTTGATTCGCTCATAGATGTTGAGGGTTTCAGAGTCAATTTGCTGCGCTGGTCCATTACGGTCCCCTCTAAGCTTAGCAAGCACGGTCTCAATTTCGCCTTTCCTTGGCCTCAAAGTTTCTTGCCTCTGTTCCCATTCTCGCTTCAATCGCTCAAGCTCTTCGGCGGTGATTTTTGCCTCAGCTTCTATCTCTTCTACCTGGCCCATTAATCCCAACAGAGCATCCTCCCTCATCCTAATCTGACTCTTAAGACCTTTAACTTCTTTCTCAAGGTTAACCAGTTCCTTGGAATCCTTGGTTGTGCCACTGTAGAGTTTGTTATCGATCTTCCTGACTTTCTCTTGAAGGTCTTCCAATTCCCATTCAGAACTCTTTTGCTTTCTCCTCGCGTCCTCCATTTGTTCTTTCTGTGACGCAAGTTTATATTCGGTGGCAACCAAGACCTTGTTGTCGCTCAGTTGATTTTCTACCTCGCTCAGCTCTTGTTGCTTCTTTTGAAGCTCCATGTCAAGCTGTTGCAACTTATAAAGTTGCCCTGCCAAACTCATAACGGGACTTATTGTAGAAGTGAAGTGGCATATTGTCAAAAATGCAGGCAACTTCCTCGGGAAACCAAATCTGCCCAGGGAAATCTTTTGATTACCGCAGGAAATTGGGAAATCTAAAAACTAAATCTATGATGATCCCCAAAAAGTCACAAGACTTTTTGGGGGTTGGGGTTAGGAAGCTAGAATTCCACAATCCCGGGCTTCACAAGGCATTTTTCTGCGGCGACAATGGCGTCTATCCTGGATATAACTTCATCAAGCTTATTTGGGTGGCTTGTTATAACATAATCGAAAAGCGGCAGGCTTTTTAATTCCCCTTTGGCCTTTTCCAATCTTAGAACCAAATCTTTTGAAGACTCGCTGCTTCGCTTCTGCAACCTTTTTTCCAATTCTTCCACTGAAGGAGGTATGAGAAAAATAAATACTGCTTGGGGCAGGATTTGCTTGATAGTAGCTGCGCCCTGAACATCTACTTTGACTATTGTATCTACACCTTTAGATAGAACCGAAGTTATTTCGTCTTTTGGCACACCATAATAATTGCCGTAGACGTTGGCCCACTCCAGGAACTGGTGTTTATCTATCTTTTTTTGGAATTCTTTCCGTGAAAGGAAGTGATAATCGACTCCATTCTTTTCCTGGACACGCTTAGGACGCGTAGTGGCGGTAACGACGTAGTAGAAGGGACGTCCTAACTTCTTCATTCTGGCAAGCACAGCATCCTTGCCTACTCCCGAAGGTCCAGAAAGAACCACGAGCAGAGGTCGAGAGCCTTTGTCGTCTCTTCGCTTGCTTCGAAGCTTTGACTCAAAGGTCTGGTCAGGCACTTCACAGCTCAACTTTTTCCTCAGACAGCACGGAGGCAGTGGCTAATCTATGAGCGATAGTCTCCGCTGTCACGGCAGCCAACATCATGTGACCAGTGTCAAAAAGAATAGCGGTCTTGGCTTTCCTGCTATGAGTGGCGTCAATTAACAGTCCCTTTTCTCTTACTTCTCGAAGGAGTCGCTTGATTGGTTGTTGATTTATGGAAAGGAAAGCAATTACCCTATTCACAGCGATAACACTACCAAAACCGATAGGAACTAATTCTGTAGCCATACTGCCCTCCTCTTATGTTTGATTTATACCCTTCACTCAGTAAGATCAGGTGGGCTCTTTGCTTGTCACTGATAATAGAGTTTGCCAGAAGTCGGGATACGACACCTGTGTCGCCTGAGCATGCTTGATAGTCGTTTCCCCTTTGGCAATCAAACCGGCTACTGCCAGGCTCATCGCCAATCTGTGGTCAAAATGGCTGTCAACCTCTGTGCCCGACAAAGGTCTACCGCCGTAGATGACCATGCCATCAGGCAGAGGCTCAATTTTAGCACCCAGGCGGGAAAGCTCACTTGCCACAGTGGCAATCCTATCTGATTCTTTCACCCTCAGTTCTCCAGCATCCCTGATTATAGTTTTCCCTTTAGCAACACAGCCAGCTACGGCTAACACGGGAATCTCATCAATGAGGCGAGGAATAATATCGCCACCGACCTCTATCCCCGTTAACTCGCTAGATTCTACCACAATATCGGCTAAGGGTTCACCAGCCTCCAGGCGCTCGTTATTTATTTTCAACTTGGCTCCCATAGCCAGGAGAATGTCAATAATTCCTGTTCTTGTCGGGTTAATTCCACAATCTCTTATCACTATTCTGGCGCTAGGATGAATAATCCCGGCAATTAGAAAGTAGGCTGCTGAACTGATGTCGCCCGGGACGTGAAGGTTGACAGAAATTAGGGGGTTACTCAGAGGCAACAGGGAAATAGAATTCCCCTCGCTCTCCAAACTGGCTCCCATCTGTTTAAGCATCCTTTCCGTATGGTCCCGGGAAGGGATTGTCTGACGCAAGACAGTATTGCCGCGGGCAAAAAGACCGGCTAGTAGAATCGCTGATTTGATTTGAGCACTGGGAATAGGCAGGGTAAAATCTATACCCCGCAATTTTCCTCCCTTAATAATCAGAGGAGCAAAGGAATCTTGCCCCCTTCCCCAAATATCAGCGCCCATCAACCTTAGTGGCTCAATCAATCTACCCATAGGCCGATTGCGGAGAGAGGTATCGCCAGTAATGACAGAGAGGAAAGGTTGGCCGACAAGAAGACCGCCGAGAAGGCGCATCGTGGTGGCACTATTCTCGGCATCAAGCACATTGACGGCTTCCTGGAGACCATCTTCGCCAGTTCCTGAGACCAGTAGAGTATGCCAGTCCCGCGACCCTTCTCTAACGATTTTCACCCCCAGAGCTTTCAGACACCTGATCGTAGCCAAGCAATCTCTCCCTGGAGCGAAATTGTCAATCCTGGCTTTACCTTTGGCTAAACTGTTCAGAATGGCAGCACGGTGAGAAATAGACTTGTCGCCGGGTAGAACTACCTTCCCTTCCAACCTGGGACAGGGTTTGATGGTCCTTGTCTCGGCTCTTGATGAAAACGACCTTAAGCCGACAGATTGTTCAGCCATTCTTGTCTTGCTTTGTTAGCCGCGGTTAAGGCTTGTTCCAAATGTTTATCTTCGTCAGCCACCAGTTGGCGATACTTCTCCAGTTCCTTGCTGAATTTATCTATCCAGTTCACTATAGTTTCCTTGTTGCTGAGGCAGATATGGGCGTTTACCTCAGGGCTTCCCGAAGCCAAGCGAGTAAGGTCATGATAGCCAGAGGCTGCTAATTTGGACATTGTCGGCCAGGCAGAATCTTTGGTGGTTAGCGATACCAGGGCCGACGAGAGCAACATGGGCAGATGACTAATACCAGCCACCAGGTTGTCGTGCTCTTGAGCATCAATGAAAAAAGGTATGGCTCCAAGCTTCTTGACTATGCCTATCACCGTATCTCTAACCTTTGGTGAAGCTTTCTCCGATGAGGTAAGGCAATAAGTACACCCCCGAAAAATTCCGGCTTCAGCAGCCTGGATGCCATAAGTTTCCTTCCCCGCCATGGGGTGTCCGCCAATGAAGTCCACCGTTGGCGGCAGTATTTCCTCGGCCCATTTCATAACCTGGACTTTTGTGCTGGCGGTATCGGTGACAATGCACGCAGAAGGAAGATAGGGAGCTATTTCGGAGAAGATTTCCTTTACCGCCAGAACTGGTGTGGCGATGATGACAAATTCAGCTTGTTTTACCGCATCTTTTAAATTGGTTGCGCCTCGCTCAATAGCGCCTGATTTTGAGGCTTTGGCTACAGTTTTCTGATGACGGCTGTAGCCGACTATTTCCCACCCAGGCTCCTTCCCTTGTCTCAAGGCTAACCCGATTGAACCGCCGATTAACCCTAAACCGATGATGGTAACCAGCACGGTATCATTATAGCAGTGTAAGGCCCGCCTGTCATTGTAAGCCCATCTCTTCCTGTCATCGCCAGCGAAGCGTGGCAATCTTTATCCTCAGCAACTACCACTGCGATTGCTTCGAGGCTTTCGCTCCTCGACTACCTATTGACGTAGGTGCTCTCGGCGCGTATACTAAAGTACCATGAGGTGTTTTGCCCTGAAGTTTAGCCTCTGTGTTGATTGGAGGTTGAGGGACAAAAGTGATAAGAGGGAGTGTTTTTTAGGTGGGCATCTTGCCGCTGACGAGCTAATGGTGCACCCGACCTGAAGAAGGTCGGGTTTTGTGCTTTTTGAAGGGGATGATGGCTTATGGAAGTGAAAATTGTGCGATGGATAGGTTGTGATACTCCAAGTCGAGGAAGCGCTAGGGCAATAGACAGAAGTAATAAAAGAAGAGAAATATGAGTAAAACAAAATGGCATAGCAAGATAATTCATTTAGTAGTTGCCCTGCTAGTAGTTGCCATGGCGCTGGCACTGAGCTCCAGTCCGGTGCCGGTGCTGGCAGCGCCAGTAGTGGCTTCAGTAACAGAAACAGCATTTGGCACTGATACAACAGACCATTATGTCAGTATGCCAGCAACGGTTAATGCGGACGACTTGCTGATTGTCCTTTTCACCAATGACGGGGGCGCAACAGTAACTACACCCGGTGGATGGAATCTACTGGCATCAGATGCCAATGGGACGCAACTCAGGTTATCTGTCTATTATAAGATAGCCGCAGGGACAGAGGGTGGCACAACCGTAGACTTTGTAACCTCCGCCAGTGAGCAGGCGGTGGCACAGGTCTATAGGATTACAAACTGGCATGGCACAACCCCGCCAGAGATTTCAACAGCTGCAACCGGCTCAAGCACAACGCCAGACCCGGCTTCTCTTAACCCAGCCGGATGGGATCTAGCAAACACCCTCTGGCTAGCTGTGGCGGGGCAGGACCGAGGAGACCAGTTGGGAACTCCGGCTTACCCAGCTAGTTATACAGATGGGATAAGTACACTGTCTTCTGACGGGAACAAGAGTTGCCGAACGCACTCAGCCCGCAGGGTGCTTGCTGCTGCCTCGGAAGACCCAGGTGCTTTCACTATTCCAGCATCGGAGCAATGGGTTGCCTTTACCATAGCGGTTAGACCAGTACTATACAACCTCACCACCAACAGCACGGTAGGAGGCTCGGTAACCGAGCCTGGTGAAGGAGTGTTTCCCTATTACGAAGGAACGGTGGTCGACCTGGTGGCCGAGGCAGATGCCTGTTACGAGTTCGTCAACTGGACCGGTGATGTGACCACCATTGCCAATGTCAACGCCGCCTCAACCAATATCACCATGAACGGAGACTATTCCATCACCGCTAACTTT
>JAUVXS010000014.1 GCA_030603485.1 Dehalococcoidia bacterium | reverse complement strand
TTTGACAAAGAGATGATGCAACGTCTGCGCCAGGGTGATTCCTTTTTTAGTTTTGAAAACCTCAGAATGGTACAGAGTGTGCAAGAGTCCAAGGCTATTAACAACATAAAGGGGAGCAGTATCATCATAGCTGGTAGCGGTATGGTAACCGGTGGCCGTGTAAAGCACCATATTGTCAATAACATCAGAAGGGCAGAAAGCACAATATTATTTGTCGGCTACCAGGCGGAGGGAACGCCGGGCAGAATATTGCTGGATGGTCCCGAGAAAATCCGTCTGTTGGGGCAAAGACATCCGGTGAAAGCAAACATTGAAAAAATCGATGGTTTTTCTGCCCACACCGACTGTGATGGATTACTAACCTGGCTATCTGACATTCGTGTCCCGCCGCGCTGTGTATTTGTCACTCACGGGGAAGAAAAAGCAGCCATTAGCTTTGCGAAGTTCCTGAAGAAGAGGACCGGCTGGACCACAAAAGTCCCCCGATACAAAGATACTGTGGAGCTCGTTTAAATCGATAAAGAAAGGTCAATTACCTGTAAATAACATTTGTTGTTCTGGTTAAGGGTTCAACTGTGAAAAGCGAGAGCGGCCACAGCTGGATTTGAACCAGTGACCAAAGCCTTATCAGAACCTGCAACGTGCCCCTGGGCGTTCCTGCTCAAGGGTATATTCTTTTATTTCGCATACAGGTATAATATTTGCATGCTACGAGGCGTCGCCTGGTGCACCAAGACATGGTCGGGTCTCTGAGTAAAGACACAATTGCTAGCGCTATCGTGTATAATAGAGTAGCATATTCACGAAGATTGCATGTACAATGCATTGGACAATAACCGGTTTAATGTATAGGAGGTACTCATGGTAGATTACATGGTCGCCTTTTTTAAATCGTTCTTTCAGAACCCCAGCGCCTCTGGTATTTACCTGGCCATAGCCATTGGTCTGGCTATAGCCTTCGGTGCGGTCTGGCTGGCCGGTTACCGGCCGTCGCTCTTCAAGAAGCCCTGGCTCTGGGCGGTCCTGGTAAGCAGTCCCTTTCTAACCCTGGCCGCTGTTAGCTTTATTCAAATTCCCCTCCAGACTTGGACTGGACAAGCGCTGAACCATTTCTGGAGCCTGGAGGTTCTCGCGCGCTGGATTCTTCTGGCCGGGATACCACAAATACTCCTCACCGGACTTGTTCAGGAAGGGTCAAAGATGGTACCGATGGTCGTCTACTGGCGGCGTAGCGGCAAGAATATCGACCCCAAGCTGGGACTCGCCATCGGCGCTGTAGCCGGAGCTGGATTTGGCATCTTCGAAGCGCAGTGGGTGCACAATCTCATCTTTGCCTCGGGGTGGACGTGGGAAGCAGTGCAAATCGGCGGCTTCATGGCGCTGGCTCCATTTTGGGAGAGGTTCTTTACCGTAGCCGCTCATATCGCTTTTTCAGCCCTGGCCGGGTATGGTCTGGCCAAGGGCTGGGGATGGCAGTTTTACCTTATAGCCTCTGTCCTGCACGGCTTACTGAACTACAGCGTAATTTTGTTGCAGGCGGGACTCTTTACCGCCGTTCACGCAGAAATCTATGTTGCCGTGGTGGCCGCGGGGGTAATGGCCTGGGCTCTGTGGCTCCGCTGGAGAAAAGGGGGAGCTACGGCTGAGCCTGAAATATCATCTATGTGAAGTCGTGACCGTGAAAAAAGCATTCTGCTCTGGGAGTTAGTGGGGAATCATCTTTATAGTTGTTTTGGGAGGTGCTGCACTTCGCATTAAGATATTGCAAGGAAAGTTATTAAATCAACAGTAGATTATCTTGTAATCTTATAAAAGGAGAAAAACATGGCAGAGGAAAGAAAACGTTGGTACCACCGCCGCTCCTCGACTTTGATAGGCCCTATTTGGTTCATCGCCTGGCTATTTACAATCGGTTTTGCCGGTCTGGTTTGGTGGGAGATTTTGCTTGCCATAGTAATCTGGCCGTACTTTCTAGGCCGGGCACTGCTCTGACCAGTTGAGAGAGCCTACTCCAATTTGGTACTCCGACTCTCTGCAGTGCTTCATAGCCTTACCCTGTCAGTAGTGCCAGTTTGATGCTATCGAAGCAGCCAGGACAGAAAATCAACGTCTGCTTCCTTCACTATAGGGAACTTCGAGGCGTGGTGGGCACAATACAAGCATTTTGCAGCTAAACTAAGCGTCGTTTTTTCTGATATAAAAAGCGGTTGCGGCTGGATTTGAATAAGGTTAAGCCCTGCTCAATGCACTATAATATACCCAGTGGAAAAGAAGTCTCGACAGGAGGAATATTATGACGACTAAAAAACATTTTACTGCTGCGGAAGCTGAACAAATCGGAGAGGCTCTAGGTATTGATTGGAGTAAGTTTGATGTTGAACAATATCGCATGGGCCTTGATGTTGAGCTTGAGCATGGGAAAATAGACCCGCAGACCAATGTTACCAATGATGATCCTATCATGACCGGGAAGATAGCTTTAGCTCATCTTAACGAGTTTCCGGACTACTATACTCGGCTAGATAAAATGGAAAAGGAAGCTGAAGGAAAGCTGTAAGAATTAACTGGCCGTGGCTGGATTTCAACCGGTGTTTAAACTGTAAGTGGTATAATGATATGACTCATATCCTATCGGCTGGAATTCACAATGTCGCGTAGAAAAAAGCCTGTGTCCTTCCGTACTTCAGAGATATCACATGTGGTCGGCGCTACCTATAGCCAGCTTGTGTATTGGGATAAGACAGGGCTGGTGAGCCCGAGCCTGAGAGCAGCATCCGGAAGAGGTTCACGCCGTCTCTATTCTGTAGAAGACATCTTCGAACTAAAGATCCTGATGAAATTGTTGAATAGTTCGCTGCCTCTACAGCGGATACGGTCGAGCTTCCACTTCATACGAGGTCAATCCAAGGCTTTAGCATCCTTCGTAGTGCTCACGGACGGGAAGACGGTCTATTTCTACGAGGACTACGATGTTCTCGTTGACACGTTAAAGCAAGGTCAGACAGTACTGCGTATCACGGTTCAAGACCTGATTGCAGAAGTGCAAGCCAGGTTGACCGATAGGCAATGAGCACAAGAGGAACCAAGCCTGTCCCAATTACAGGATGTCAATAAATGACCGACGGGGATGCCCGCAGTTTAGCCGAGGTACAAGAGAATTGTGCAGATGCAGAAGTGGCAGCGGCTGTATTTGAACCGCCAACTGGGGTAGTTTAGGAGAAGGTCAATAGCCTTGTGGTAGATATCTTATAGCTAAGATGAGGATATCATAAAATCAAAAGGGCTGTATTATACAAATAGATGCGGACGACAGCAAAGAGAAGGCTTCTAATTGGAGCAGGAACTTTAGCCACAGGATTAGGGATTATCGGTGTTTTTATCCCGATTCTACCTACAACCCCATTTCTACTACTCGCCGCTGCTTGTTATATGCGGAGCTCCGAACGGTTTTATCAATGGCTTATAAACAACAGAATATTTGGAGCCTATGTCAGGAACTACATTGAAGGCAGAGGAATGCCTATAAGAATAAAGATATTTACCATCCTTCTACTTTGGCTAGCTATCGGACTCAGTATAACTTTTGGAGTACAGAACATAGTTATTAGGATAGTACTAATTTGTATTGCTATTGGGGTTACAGCACATATTAGCCTAATCAAAAAAAGAAAAGTTGAAGATATTTAGAAGTAAAACTAACTGGCAGTGGCTGGATATGAACCAAATAAAAGGAGGACTTGAAATATGACAAGGAATAATAGTGACACGCAATGTTGTCCTAAGTTTGAACCTGAACCATGGCATGATAAAGAAATAAAATGGAAAGACAAACTCTTCGTCAAAAACACTTCTTGACAGACAGATACCGTAGATTTACTATTGATAATACGGGCAATAATGGTCACTATGCCTCATTACGAATTGAAAGGTGAAATGTCGGATTAACCGGGGGTATTGACAACAAAAGCGTGGAAGGCTATTCTGAACCTACGACGTCAATATTAAGGGGGTTGGTATGGAATTATCACCAGAAGAGAAGAGAAGAATATATGAGGAAGAGAAGGCGCGGATTGAGGCACGGGAAAAGATAGAGCGAGAGAAACTGGCAGCGCCAGCAGGTACAAGTACAGGGCTATCGCCAAATATTGCCGGATTACTGTGCTATGTTGCCGGATGGGTAAGCGGCATCATCTTTCTTGTTTTAGAGCAGCGAAACAAATTTGTTCGTTTCCACGCGACGCAGTCAATTATTGCGTTTGGCACCCTCACAGTTGCAGGGATTATACTTGGTTTGATACCAGTGGTCGGTGGTGCTTTCTCTTTAATTATAGGAATTATAGGGTTCATTGTTTGGATAGTAATGATAGTCAAGGCTTCTAGTGGTGAGTGGTATAAACTACCCTGGGCTGGTGATGTTGCTGAGAAGATAGTCGCTTCATCAGGGGTAACAGGTGAATACTCTGAACCTCCACCCCCAGAACCAGCAGCATCAGAGGCAGCAGCACCTACACCACCCCCCACTGCAGATTTAGGTAAACGGATCGGAGATAAAGTAGACGGTTATTTTAAAAGTAGAAGTGGAAGAATAACAGCTTCCGTTTTCGCCATCGCCTGGAGTATCGTTTTTCTAATATTCTTCAACTTCTTTCATCAATACGTAGCCTATTATCATTCGGAAACAGTAGGCGGCATTACTACATGGATAAGATATCCATTCTTTACAGAAGACGTCAATCTATGGCTGCCGATTCTTACAACAACTCTAATCATAACTATTATCGGTCACATTATTTTGATTATCCTTGACAGGTATTTACTGCGTGAAATGATTCATATCGTTATAAATGTATTTTCACTGTGGACGGTTTTAAATCTTCTATCTGTCTTTCCTTTCGACTTCAGTGTACTACCCAGCACTAGTGCAGCTGATGCCACTTATTTAGGCGTCAGGATATTCTTGATTTTTGTTTCAGTTGTGATAGGAATCGCATTACTGGTTAGGGTGATAAAGTTAATTGTTAATGTAGTCAGGGGGACTGCCAGTTACGAAGAGCATATTTAACTAATCACTTTTATCAAATTGACCACCTGTAAATAAGGTATTTATTAATAAGAAAAGTGCGGATTAAATCAACCTCCACACTGGCCTTAGGAAACTTTTGTTTAAATACCCCTGCGTGGCTCTCATTCATAGCAGCCAAATACTTACGATATGGTTAGAGAGCCTATTCTTGCGTTCTGCGACTTCTTGTGTGGTATAATTCAGTGGAGGCAAATCAAAGATAAGGAGGTGTGATATGAAGAAAGCAATAATAATAATTGCAATAGTGGCAGCGGTAGCCGTGATCTGTACCTTGTTAATTTTAAGGGGTTGGCCGGGAGGTCTGATTGGGTCCGGAAATCTCGAGACTGAAGAGTACACTTTTACTAATTTCACTAAAGTTGAGATCAGCACCGCTTTTGAATTTGAAATTCAACAATCTAGTTCATACAACATAAGTGTTACCGCGGACGATAATGTAATGGACTACGTCCAGGTTTCCAAAGACGGTCAAACTTTGAAGATAGGGCTTGGGACAGTCCCATGGTTTGGGCCCTTAACTTTGAGGGCTTCGGTGACTATGCCTCAGCTTCGCGACCTGACTGTCTCCGGAGCATCACGCGGTGATGTTTACGACTTCAGTTCCACTGAGGATGTGAATATCACGGTATCTGGAGCCAGCAGGGTTAATGGTGACATCACAGCAGGCAATATCGAGTTTGACATAAGCGGAGCAAGCACTGTTCAGTTGGAAGGATCTGCTAACGACATGGTCGCTGGTGTATCTGGTGCTAGCCGTTTCAATCTTGGGAGTTTCATAGTTAATAATGCCGACGTCAGTTTTAGTGGTGCCACCTCGGGCACTGTAAACCTGAATGGTAGACTGGATGCTGACCTTAGCGGTGCATCAAGACTATCGTACATTGGCGAGCCTACAATGGGCACTATCAATACATCCGGTGCGTCTACACTTAGTAAGAAGTAAAAAAGCTTGCTGACGTGACGGAGTAACCAACCTACAGGCGCAGTAGTGACCGAGTCTGGTCAATTGGCTAGTCGCTGGAGTGATGGCGAAATTCTGGGGACTGAAAAAAGATAATAAAAAACAGGTAAAGATTATCGACTTCGATTAATTCAATTATCGGAGCCAGCGAACACTATCATGTCCAGGCAAGTTCATTGTACATTTCGGATGCTCGTCTAACAGGTCAAGAATCACAGTAAGACTATGATTTTAGCACGGCATTCCGTCCAAGATTAAGCACAAACAGAACAAAGATGACGACTGCAAGCACCAGGAAACCAGTCGTGTATCCTGTGATGGCCCCAGTATTCAGGCCGCTGAAAGTACGGATAATGAGGATTAGAGCAAAAATGCCAAGTATCTGCCCGGCGATTGTAACAGGGTGAGCATGCCTTTTCCATCTCCATCTAGTCGGCCTGAACCGGAGGGTGCTCTGCACTTCATTAAGTGCGCAGCCAATACCCCCGATAACGACCAGGACAATAAAGCTCGTTTGGCCGCCTCCAGCAAACGGGACTTTCATGCCGGTTAGAACAGCAACGACGAAGAACACTGCCACCAATCCAAGCACTATTGAAAATACATTGTTCCAACGTGTGGTTACAAATCGTTCCTTCATAGTATTCCTCCTTGCTACATTATTTAGTTATATTTTTGTGGGTTATTCTACTACCTCCACTTAATTTGTCAAGAGATATACATGAACACTATTTGAACTGGAGCCAGCGTACACTTCAGGCATCTTTCGTAAGCATATCGTTATAAATGCAAGCTTCATATACTTTTTGACCACCTATAAAAAGGCAGTAACAATCAAAAAAGTGCCTGGTAAAAACTCTGTATTGTTCTGAAGCTAAAATAACCAACGGTCTATTAAGCCCTTGGTTCATCTAGACGTATCTTTACCCTACGAATGGCCTTGCCAATCCTCCAGTGAACCCTCAAGATATCCTCAAACTTCACCGACCTGCTAAGCCCTTGGTTCGCTAATCTGCTTTATTTACGCTTGAGAGATAGTAGGTTAATATTGGAAGTTGCTATCAGGCAAATTCCAACAATCCCTATAATTGTGGAAATACCTGTGGTATTTTCTCCCAGGATATCGCCATCAAACATAAAAATAGCAGCTATTATTCCTAAAACAATCCCTATTATCCATTGTGCGAAGAATTTCTTCTTCTGTTTATTGCTGATTCCTTCTAGCTTCTCCTCTTTTTGCCTCCTCCAAACTAATAATGCTATAACTAGCAATACAACAATAATAACAAGAATCGCAATCGGTGTACTATTGACCATCTTCAACACCTCCAATTATTGTTTTTCCAGCATACTACGTTTCATCTCCCCAGGCTGTCAAGTGGACTGAATATCCGGTAGCGGGTCGCTTAGAGAGGATTTATGTTTATTGGTGGCAGCGACTGGCTTTGAGCCATAGGGCATAGATGGTCAGTCTCGAAAAGGGGTCACTTGTTTGAGAAAATAGCTGCACTGCCAACAATTACTAGTGCTATCCCGATTACCATTAGCAGTATTGAATAAAAGCCACTTCCAATATCTTTAAGGGACGCATATGACAAGAAAAAAAGTACTGCGCTAAGACTAAATGGTGCAATAATTCTAGCTACATTCATTTGCCCTCCGTAATAATGCTATTCCAAATAATAACACGATTAATTGAATACTCACAATCTGTTGAAGGGAACTCACCAAAGAAACAATAAGTGGCAGCGGCTGGATTTGAACCAGCGACCAAAGGCTTATGAGTCCTCTGCTCTACCCCTGAGCTACGCTGCCGTTAAAGCTAAATATTAGTTTCTACTTAAGATTATGTCTGCTTCTGGCGTTATATTGGCGTTATTTTTTCTAGACATGCCATTTTTACCTTCGGGCAAAACCTCGCCCAGTAACGCCATAGCATCTGATTGCATCCCCTCAATTATATGAGAATAGACATCCATTGTAAAGGTTACTGAGGCATGGCCCAGAGCCTCACTTATTACATGGAGATGTTGAGTAGCTGCGGAGTAGTTATTATTAGCTTCAGTTATTACCACATATCCTTTCATTTAGCTTTGAGGTTCAGGCCGTTTTTGCAGATAACACTGCAATAAAAGCATCATATTTTCCCAACAAAAAAGAGATATTGCAGAGCTAAGTAAAGCTAGACCAGATTTCCGTTTTCACGTTTGGATGGATATCGTCGTTGGTATTATTCCTGTAATTTTAATGCTATGGGTGGTCTGTCCTATCTTTGATGTGTTGCTTCTATTTCCATCTTGTTGTCCTTCGATGGTATCCTATTTGAGGTTTAGTGAGAGTATACTTATATTATGAGCAAGGCTATGAAAAAGAAGTTGCTAATTGGGTCAGCTTCGCTTCTGGGGCTTTTCATCATCATATATATAATCATTCCGACACTGACCGGATTTGAACTAAGCAGCCTAAATGTAAGTCCAGCGGAGGTTGAGCCTGGGGGCACTGTCAACATTACTGTGGACGTTCAAAATGTAGGTGAGGAAAAGGGAACTCACGAACTGAAATTGATGGTAAATGGAGTAGTTGAACAGTCTGAGAGTGTAACTCTCGATGGTGGAGAAACTATTTCTATATCCTTCTCTGTTGAAAAAGATATAGAGGGTTACTACAGTGTGGAATTGGCTGGGCTGACAGGGATTTTCCAGGTAGTTGAACCCGGGCCTTTGACAGTCCACTTCATTGATGTTGGTCAGGGGGATTCTATACTTCTTGACCTTGGTGATATTGAAGTACTGATTGATGGTGGGGACAAATCCCCGGGGGTAGTCAGCTATATTGAGGATTATGTTGACGGCTCACTTGAGTTGATGGTAGCTACCCATCCCCATACCGACCACATAGGTGGGCTAATTGCAGTCTTAGATGCTTTTGAAGTTTTTCATATCTTACTCAATGGAGACACAAGCACTTCCAAAACCTATTCCCAATTTATGTCGGCGGTCAACTCCGAAGGTGCTGAGGTGTCTGTGGCGAGGAAAGGAGAAACTTTTGGGGTCGTTGGGGTCGGCAACCTTACCTTTAATGTGCTTCATCCTGTCAACTTGAGCGGCAAAACCAACAATAACTCCATTGTTTTGAGCTTTAGTTATGGGCAAGTTGACTTCTTGTTTACTGGAGATGCCGGGCAGGAAGCTGAGGCAAGTATGCTCGCGGAGGGCATTGTTCCCGATGTCGAGGTACTAAAGGTGGGGCATCACGGTTCACGAAAGTCATCATCAATACAGTTCTTACAGGTGGCTAAGCCTGAGTGTGCCATCTATATGGCTGGGCAAGGTAACAGTAATGGGCATCCTCACCAGGAAACTATCATTAATCTTTGCGAAGTTGGTGCCGAGATATACGGCACGGATTTCCACGGGACTATCACAATCACGACAGATGGGGAGACATACAATTTGCTTTCCTCAAGCAATGTACCACAGGTGGTTTGCCCCCCCTCCTACAACTCATGACCTTACCATCAGTGTTAATAGCCAAGATACTAACAATCCTCGGTTTTGTTTGACTCGGCGCCTTCAACAGAAAGTCACAGGGGTAATATGTAGGTTGAAGCAAGATTGTTTAAGAAAGTCCGCGTGTGTAAAGGATAGTATTTCCACGTTTTCCAGCTGAAGTGATACTACCCATTCGGCGGAGACAATAGACCATCTTCTGCGCGAATCGACGGGATTTGTCCATGGCAATGGCAAGGTCGTGTGTCGTAAATGGTTCAGCTAAAAAGGATGGGATAACAGCACACAGATCATCTGGCGTTTTAAGTAACTTTCGTGCCACTATCTGCAATAACCGACGCTCGTGGGTAACCCATCCTCTTCTACGCCAACCACGAGTTCTGTTATACCGACGGATTTCTTCCTCTTTGATGAACACAATCTCGATGGAAAAATTGGGATGTGAGAGTAATTCTGGAAAACTTACGAGCTCTTCAAAGATATCCTCCAGAGTACCGCGTTTAGGTGATTTTCGTCGACTGATCTGGCTCTGTCCATCTTGTGCTAGCTTCAAGATCCATTTCTCTTGTGCTATTGGGTACACTAACCGTATTGGATGCCGGCCTACAAGCGAGGTCAGTTTCTGCTTTATTGATGCGAAGCTCTGTGTTTGGATTTCAATGAGAAGGTCACCACGGACTATATCGATTAGAAATCCGTCAGTAGGCACCTCAAACAGATCGTTCGATTCAGCATACTGCAGCTTCAAAGCTGCGTGGAGAGGTTTCTCATTTAGTACACCAATATGGTCATTAACTTTCCGTGATTCGATACCCATGATTTTCCTCTAAGACCCTCTTTTGAATTCTCATGATATTCCAGATATTGGAGTAGAAAGAACGACTATTCGCAACTTAGTTGTTAATACTCTATTGCTCACAAGGGAACGCTGTCAAGACTTAACACCTGGCACCGAATAATCCAAGTCAAACAGCCGTTGGTTTTTGGCAACTCGTAATCGCATAAATATAATAAGACATGTTGTATATAATGATACATTGCATATTTATTTTGACCCTACATATTCCAGAGCCATGTAAAGATAGACCAGATTTTCGTTTCACGTCTAGAAGGATATCGTCGTTGGTATTAATGCTGTGAATTTAATGCTATGGGTGGTCTGTCCTATCTTTGATGGTTACTTCTATTCTCATCATGTTCTCTTGCGATGTATTCCACTTGAGGCTTCTTGGCAGTATAATTGAATTATTGGAAAGCCAATGAAAAGAATCCTTTTTATTTAAGGAGGCGGAGTATGAAAATAATACCTAGTTCGAGGAGGCACCGTTACGTGGCAGGAGTCATCACCTTGTTGATTACGATAGCCTTAGTTGTGGGGATGGTAGGCTGTGCTCCTTTTCTTCTTCAGTACAGCTTCACCATCTCCAGTACCGCCGGAGGGGCGGTAACCACACCTGGCGAGGGGACTTTTACTTATTTCGCGGGAACAGTGGTCGGTCTGGTGGCCGAGGCTGAGGAAGGCTACTACTTTGTCAACTGGACTGGCGATATTGCCACCATTTCATGTCGATGCCGCTCAACGACAATCACCATGAGCGGAGACTATGCTATCACCGCCGACTTTGCCCCAGAAATCCCAGGAAACCTGGAAATACGGGATTGGAATGACTTGGATGACATCAGAGACAACCTGGGCGGTAATTACCTTCTGATGAACGACCTTGATTCCACTACTGCCGATTATGAGGAGTTAGCGAGCCCGACAGCCAATGCGGGAAAGGGCTGGCAGCCGATTGGAGCCGAGGATGGTCCATTTACTGGGAGTTTTGACGGGCAAGGATACGAGATACGTGACCTATTTATCAACCGCCCTGACGACGCTTACGTCGGGCTTTTCGGTTGGGTTAGTGAAGGAGGAGTCATTAAGAATCTCGGTGTGGTGAACGCCGACGTGACTGGCTATGGCGGTGTTGGTGGTCTGGTGGCATGGAATGCGGGCATTGTGCGCAACTCTTATTCCAGCGGCAATGTGACTAGCGGTTTGTGGGTTGGCGGTCTGATGGGGGGGAACGCAGGCACTATGAGCAACTCCTATTTCACGGGCAACGTGACTGGCTACGGTGGTGTTGGTGGTCTGGTGGGATTTAATGGTGAGGGGGGCATTGTGAGCAACTCTTATTCTACCGGTAACTTCACTGGCGAGGAACTTGTTGGCGGCCTGGTGGCAGGAAATGCGGGCATTGTAAGCAACTCCTATTCCACAGGCAACGTGACTGGCAATTTGGATGTTGGCGGCCTGGTGGGAGAGAATCATGGCACTGTAAGCGACTCTTTCTGGGACACGGAAACCAGCGGACAAGCTACCTCGGATGGTGGGACAGGCAAGACTACGGCGGAAATGCAAGACATCGCCACCTTCTCAGGGGCGGCGTGGGACATAATCGCAGTCGCCAATCCTGGCATACGCAACCCTTCCTACACCTGGAATATTGTTGACGCCGTGACCTATCCTTTCCTGAGCGGGCAGTCGTAGAAGTGAAAAGAAGCCTTCTTAGTGAAAGGAGGATGGAATGAGAAAAGCAGCAGGTATTCTGATGATAATTTTTGGCATGACAACGGTGGGCATTTATTTTGGGTTTGTGACGGATTATGTTGCGCCTGCCAGTTACCTTGCTGCTACCCTATTCACGATTTTACCAGTTGCACCTATTGTTATTGGTGGGGTCTTTTGCCTTAAGAGGAAATATTGGAAACTATGCTTCGCTTCAAGCCTTTTCCTCTTGGTTTTTATGATTTTATTTTTGCTCTCTCTCCCTTTAGCTTTACATCGTTTCCTTTGGGTAACTTGTTTGTTCATCCCCATGGGGATTCTCCCACAAATATTCATTTGTCTCAGGAAAAGAGAATGGCAAGAACAAGAATTTCAAGGCTAGAATCAGAGTCCCATACCACGTCTAGTTAGATATTATCGTTGTTATCCCCGTCGTTATTTTTATTGCTATGGATGGGTTTGTCATATCTTTGAGCTAGTTGGCAAAAGTTTCTTAAAGACTACTAGCCACTTCTGTGGTTTGTCTTGTAGCCTTTCAATTGCAATTAGTTCCCAGCCTGAATCTCCCAGCTCGTTCAACCTATCAGGGTGACGCATGTCTTTTATAGTGATTGTTCCTATATGATAATGCCATGTATCCATTTATGACACCTCCTTAATTCAAGGATATCGCTTCGCTCAAGCATCTGTCAATACTCAAGATTTTCGAACTGATGCACTACCAAACAAGTACTCAGATTGGTATCTTGCGAACAAATCAGGGTTTTGGTAATTGACCGAACCGTTCTATTTTATACGTGAAGAGACCTTTTGGGACATGTGGCTTAGAATTATGAGTCCTCTGCTCTACCGCTGAGCTACGCTGCCCGAAAATAGTCTAGCATATACAGGAGTAGATGGTCAAAACTAACAGGTCCCTCCAAGAAACGTAGAAAATGCTGTTTACAGGGAAACAGAGCAAGGGTGGCTCAAGGCAGAGGAAAATCCAGGTAGTCAATAGTATGAATAAGGCAGGGCGAGACTTGTATGAAGAATTCCAGTGATTGCTTCACTTCGCTCACAGTGACAGAGGGAATTTTAGCAGTTATAATCTAGTGCAGCGATGTCAAGGTGTACAGGAGGCGTAAATTGAAAAAGCCATTCAGCAAATTCATTGAAAGCGAGCTGGGGGCCGGAGTTTTGCTCATTACCTGCGGCTTGCCCGGCACATGGAAAACCGAGACGAGCGAGGAAATATCGAAGATTAAAGGCTACCCCATCCTTCGGTCTGACCTGATTAGACTGGAAGTGCTGAAAAATGAGGATATATTTGATGAGAAGGTCGCCTCGGATATGAGCAAACGGACGGCGGTCTATGATGAGACATTACGGCGGGCAGACGAGGTCCTGGAGAAAGGCGACAGTGTAATACTCGATGCCACCTTCGTCACCCAATCGTTGAGAAAAAGGACTGCTGAGATAGCAGCCAAACATAACAAGACATTCGTCATCCTTCAGACCCATTGCCCCCAGGAGGTATCCATCGCCCGGATACTAAGACGTACTAAAGAAGACTACCAATCAAATGCCCTCACCGAGCAGGCCTACCTCAACAATAAGAAGAGGTTCGAAGAAGTGGATGTGGATGACTTGAAGCGATTGTGTCCCAACCTCAATATCATTCACTTGACGGTTGATACCCAATACGACCCACCCGAAGATTGGTACATCATCGGCGTTGAAAAGAGATAGGCAACTTCCCTTGTTACCCTTCCGAGGTGTGAAGGAATCCTTTCCTTCATAAGTACAAATTACAGCAGAGGGAAGGAATCCTCTGTCCTCAAAATAAGGCATTATCCACATCGTAAGGGCATGGTTACTGTAATAATGCCTGAGAGTTTGCTTCAGCCTATAACCAAGTCTCCATGTTATAATAACGTCACAAAGCAAGCGGATACCGTTCACCGATTCTGCTAAAAGATTCCGCGGAGATAGAGGGATCCGAGAAATTTTGAAGGGGGCAGTATGAAGCTATTTGAGCCCATTACCATTCGTGGCATGACGCTCAAGAACAGGATGATAATGCCGGCGATGCAGGTCAGTCTTGGTTTTCGCAGCTCTCGAGCCCAGGCTTACTTCGCTGAGCGCGCCCGTGGAGGGGTAGCAGCAATTATCACTCCGGCCACATCGGTTGATTCGTTCATCTTTGACGAGGCTTGGGGACGAGCCGGTGCTGCCGCCAACTTTATTAGCGGGGCTGGCCTTCTGGTGGACGCAGTGCATGAGGCCGGTGCTAAAGTCGGCATCCAACTGTGGCACGGGAATTACCTGCCCCAAGGCATTGGAATGATGGACGGGCGAGGGCAACCGGTAGCTCCATCACCGAGGGAAGAAATGCGTGAGTTAACCATAGCAGAAATCCATTCCATTGCCCTGAAGTTTGCTCTGGCTGCGGTCGGGGCCAAACTAGCACGGTTTGATTTCGTTGAATTGCACGGTGCTCATGGGTATTTGCTTTCCCAATTCTTTTCTCCTGCTTTTAACCGGCGCACGGATGAATATGGCGGTGATCTCGCTGGTCGAATGCGCTTTGCCCTGGAGTGTGTTTCCACCACAAGAACTGCGGTTGGAGAGGATTACCCTGTTTTTTTCCGCGTTGGTGCCTGGGAAGATATGACAGACGGCATAAAGACAGAGGAGGCCGTCCAGTTCGCTGCCGAATTAGAAGGGGGCGGGGTTGATGTCATTGACGTTTCGGTAGGCTATCTCAGTGAGCCTGGTTCCGGAGCAAGTCCCGGTCCGGACAGGCCGATGGGCACCTTCGTTCATCTAGCGGAAGCTATCAAGAAAAAGGTAACAATACCTGTGGTCGCTGTTGGGAGGCTTAACACCCCTGACATTGCCGAGGCCCTTCTAGCCGAGGGCAAAGCTGACCTGGTCGCTATCGGACGGCAATTGATTGCAGATCCCCTTTGGCCCAAGAAGGTAGCTGCTGGTCAGACCGAAGACATTGTCCCTTGTCTGAGCTGCAATATCTGCCTGGACACAATTTTTGCCACGGAAGAATTGAAATGCTCTGTAAATGCGTCTCTGGCTAAAGAAGAGGAATACGCCCTTAGGCCCGCTAAAAGGAAAAGGAGAGTCCTGGTCGTAGGCGGAGGTCCCGCTGGTATGGAGGCAGCGCGGACAGCAGCTATGAGAGGCCACGAGGTTGTCTTATGGGAGAAGAAGGAAGAGCTAGGAGGGCAGCTTTTGCTGGCTGCTGTTGCCCCACATAAAGAAGTAATCAGCCGCTTAAATAAGTACATGGCAGGCCAACTGAAGAAAGCAGGTGTCCAGGTTGTGCTGGGACACGAAGTAATCGCGGACTCTGTAAAGGCGATGAGACCTGAGGTGGTCGTGTTAGCCGCCGGTAGTACCCCGTTCATCCCCGACATCCCCGGCGTAAGGAGAGACAATGTTGTCCTTGCCCAGGATGTACTGGTTGGCTGGGAAAGGGTCGGGGATCGAGTGGTCGTCATCGGCGGGGAGCTAGTAGGCTGCGAAACAGCCGATTATCTAGCCCAAAAGGACAAGATAGTAACCATCGTGAGAAGAGGACCTAGTATAGCCGCCGGTATGAATCCACGAGCCCGGGATAACCTCCTGGCTAGATTGATAAAGAATGGGGTTACCATGCTCACCGGCGTAAGATATGAGGAGATAACAGATAAGGGTTTGGTTATCACAGACAAAGAAGGGCAAAGACAGAATATTGAAGCAGCTACTGTAGTGCTTGCCACCGGGGCCATCCCAAAGACTGAACTTACCACAGAACTGGAAGGCCAGGATGTTGCTCTACACCTTATCGGAGATTGCGTTACGCCTGGCAAAATAGTAGATGCTATTAGAGATGGTGCCAGGGTGGGGCGGGAAATATAGCTTCAGTTCTTTTACATAGTTGTTGAAGCTTTCTCCTGCAATATGACCAGGAAATGTCAGTTCTTTGACATGCTACCTGGATTGTGGGACAAAGCATCCCAGCCTTAGGGAGGGTGCATAGAAAGCGTCGAATGCAGATGAAGATAGATTTGCATATCCATACCAGGACCGGCTCGGACGGCAATCTTACTGTCGAAGAGGTTTTCCAAGAAGCCCACAAAAGAAATATTGATCTAATCTCGATAACCGACCACGATTCTATAGACTGCCAGGAAAGAGCCACCGCCCTGGCTAGAAAGCAGGGCATGTCCTACATCACCGGGGTGGAATTAAACGTGACTTTCCATTATCCTGAGAGTAATAGAGATGTTTCCCTGGATTTTTTGGGGTATGGGTACGACATCGGCAATCAGGAGCTAAAAAACAAGCTTCAGTTGATGCAAGAACATAGGAAAAGAAGGGCGCGTCAAATTTTGCATAACCTGAACGTTGAGTTCGATAAAGAGGGTATTGAAAGATTTACCGAGGAAGACCTCAGGAAAATAGAGGATAGTATAGACGGCGTGTTCGGGCGACCACATATAGCGAACTACCTGGTGGGAAAGGGAATTGTACAGGATAAGCAAGAGGCCTTCGATAAATATCTGGTCAAATGCGACGCCCCCAAATATCCCCTTTCTCTGGCTGAAGCATCAAAGTTAATCAGAAACGTTGGCGGTGTACTGGTACACGCCCATCCCAATGACCCCAACGGAACATCTTTGATAAGCATAACGCGCGATTTGGATGAACAAACGAAGATTATCGAAAAATATATGCTACAATACATCGATGGTGTTGAGTGCTGGCATTCCAGAAATGACGAGAAAACCACAGCACACTATATTGAGTTTGCCAGAAAGTACGATATGCTCATGACCGGAGGTAGCGATTGTCATCAAGAACCACTCCTTATGGGCACAGTACATATACCCGATTGGGTTGCTGAGCAGTTCAGGCGATAGAAGAACATGATTAACAACCAAGGGGAAATGTTGACAGTACCGCTAAGCTTGGAGGATATAAAGAAGAGCTATGGCAGAATGAGCCGGTTTTATGCTCTCCCAGAGGGAATATTTGAGAAAGGACTTAGACAGAAAGGCCTGCAACTTCTGTCCGTCGCACCCGGTGAAGTAGTTCTCGAGGTAGGTGTAGGAACAGGATATTCGTTAAAGGAAATCGCTAACTCTGTTGGAGAAGATGGCAAAGCCCACGGCATTGATATAACGCCTCAGATGCTAGGGATAACCGGAAAAAGGGTTAAGAAGGCAGGATTTATGGACAGGGTGGAGCTATATGAAGGGGATGCTAGAAGGATGCCTTACCAAAATGGCAAATTCGATGCCGTTTACATGGCTAGCACTTTGGAGCTGTTTGATACACCGGATATTCCCGTAGTTCTCAGCGAAATTAAAAGGATCTTGAAGCCTAAAGGAAGGCTTGGTGTTGCCAGTCTTACCAAAGAAGGCAGAGAAGGTTCACTATTTATAAGATTCTACGGGTGGCTACACCAGAAGGTTCCCAAGTATGCAAATTGCCGACCGATTAATGTGGAGAAATTGATAGAAGACGCGGGATACCAGATAGCCAAAACTGAGGAGTTTATACTTCTCAAAATAGCCCCATGGAGAATCGTGGTAGCGAAGCCACTGACCGATTAGTAAACAATGGAGTCTAACCTGAAAATACAATAGAAGGAACTGGAAAATAGCCAATGGAGAAAATGAATAAAACGCAATATGATATCAAGGACCCTTCCCTGGCCCAAGAGGGCAAGCTTCGCATTGACTGGGCTGGCAGGGAAATGCCAGTCGTCAAATTGATAGAGCAAAGGTTTGGCAGGGCAAAGCCCCTGACAGGAGTGCGTATTTCTGCTTGCCTCCATATCACGACGGAAACGGCCAATTTAGCTCTGGCTCTAAAAGAAGGCGGTGCTGAAGTAGTCCTATGCGCCTCCAATCCTTTAAGTACCCAGGACGACGTAGCTGCTGCCCTGGTTGACTATGGCATTCCCG
>JAUVXS010000021.1 GCA_030603485.1 Dehalococcoidia bacterium | reverse complement strand
GAGCACCTCTCGCGGCGGCTATGGTTGGTAAGACTATAGGTGAAACGATAAATAGCGGACAACTTCCTGTTTATCTCCAGCGGTTTGGGAAAACGAGGGAAGCTATCTTTGTCACTGCCGAGGGACTGAAAAGGGAGTATGGCAAAGATTATGAGAGGATTCCAACTTCGGCCATTGGGCTCTACACTTACTATGAGCGACTTGCCCAGGGTTTACGCCAGCTCATGGCTGGAAGCCGCAAGTTTGGCGTCAAATTCATTGACCGTAGTGACATCGCTGCCCTCACTCGTGAGGCAACGGAGGTCTCCGGTATACCATACGTGATGGAGATAGATCTGGAAGAGGCAGAGAAGATTCTGGGATAAAGGACAGAGGATAACTAAAATAGTTTGTGTGAACTCTCCTGTCGAGCCCTCTCTGTGTGCCACCATGTCCATCAGATGCACTACAGATGACCGCGGATAAGATTAGTATAGAATCAAATAATTGTCATAGATATGGGCTTGGCTGTGTGATGTGTATGAGCTGGATCCAGGATTACGCTATGAAAACGAAGAGCCGGTTCTGGCTTGCGGGAAGAGCGTAAGCTTCAATGGGCTATATTTGGCCGTACTTCTCATAAAAGACGAATTCGGACAATTCTCTCCTTCGGGGTGCTTTCGCTTCCTCATCAGGATAGCCGAGCGGAGTTAGCTCTACTACAGTGATACCATCAGGCAAGCCCAAGATTTGGGCTGTCTTTTTATGGTCAAACGAGCCCACGTGAACTGTACCAAGCCCGAGAGAATGGGCAGCCAGCACGAGGTTTTGCATTGCCAGGGCTACATCGAACATATACCAGTCTCCCTTTTCAGTAACAGCCTGTCCTTTATAGCAGCCAGCTTTCCCCAGTTCAGCACAGGCGGTGATAACTGCCGGAGCATCCTTGATGGCTGAGGTAGCCGGATTTGTAGGACTGAGAGTTTCGGCAAGCTTAGCCTTTATCTCAGCATCCTTCACTACTATGAACTTCCAGCATTGTGTATTTGCCCAGGACGGTGCCCAGCGAGCAGCCTCCAAAACTGCTTCGATGTCCTCATCTTTCACCATGGTGGGCTTATATCGGCGGATGCTTCTCCTTGTTTTGATTGCTTCTATCAATTCCATATTCTGGCTCCTTTCCAAACTGTTCTAGTAGACAAGATTCTACAAGACAGGATATATTGTAACATACTGAGGATTGAGACTACCACAAATTCTAAAGGAAGTAACGATGGTACATGAATATAAATAATTCACTCCACCAAATCCTGAGATTTTTGCTTGATACTTTCTACGGCATCCGAACTGAAGGTGAAGCCCTAATACCAAGCATATCTACACCACCATTAGAAGCCTCCAATCAACATGTAGCTACAAAACACCGATAAGCAAGGATTCGGAGTTCTTCTTATATTGTGCCTAATCTGGAACCAGGATAAAGCTTTTCAGAGAGGACGTTAGTCTTCGCTAAAATAGACTAGACTCGAGGCTGGCTAAAAATGCTTACTGAAGTTGATGTGGCGATTATCGGTGCTGGAGTAATTGGCCTGGCTACGGCTAACGAAATCGCACAACCAAAAAAAGGAGTGTTCGTACTTGAAAAGAACCACAACTTCGGGCTTGAGACCAGCAGCAGAAATAGTGAAGTCATTCACGCTGGCATCTATTATCCCGAGGATTCTTTAAAGACAACACTTTGCCTTGAGGGGAAAAACCTGCTTTACGAGCTTTGTGAAAGGCATGATATTGCCTATAAGAAGCTGGGAAAGATTATCGTGGCAGCAAGCGAAGATGAAATTACACAGCTAGAAAAGCTTTATGAGCAGGGGAGAAAAAATGGCGTTGAAGACTTGATGCTTCTTTCTCGAACAGAACTGAAAAAGATTGAACCAAATATAGAAGCTAGAGCAGCACTATTATCCCCTTCCAGCGGAATTTTGGATTCCTACAGTTTGCTGAAGTCTTTCCATAGCCAAGCGAGGGAAAAGGGAGCCCATTTTGTCTTTAATACTGAGGTAATAGGAATAGAAAAGGTAGGGACAAGGTATAAACTGCAAATAAGAGACCGGGAAGGAATCTCTGCTTTTGCTAGCCGCATTGTGATAAACGCTGCCGGCTTAAACTCCGACAGGGTAGCCCAGCTTGCTGGGATAGATATAGCTAAGGCAGGTTATAAGCTTCATTACTGCAAAGGCGAATATTTCAGTCTAAGTTCAAAATATAGACATCTTATAAGCAGGCTCATTTACCCCACACCCGAGCAAGCCGGCAAGGGAATTCATGTAACCCCGGGACTCAATGGCAGGGTGCGACTTGGCCCCAACGCTCGCTATGTGGAAGCAATAGATTATGGGGTTGATGAGACCCAGAGGCAAGCTTTCTACAATTCAACCAACAGATTCCTTCCCTTTATCAAAGTTGAAGATTTGGAGCCTGAATTTGCTGGTGTGAGACCCAAGCTTCAGGGGCCGAATGAAGCCTTCCGGGACTTCGTCATTTCCCATGAAGAGAAAGCAGGTTTTCCGGGCTTAATAAATCTAATCGGGATAGAATCCCCGGGGCTCACTGCTGCCCCTGCCATTGCTAGGTACGTAAGGGGGACAGTGGATGAGTATCTTCATTGAAGTTACTAGGGGCGGGGCTGTAGTTGTAAAGACACCGCCTTGGAAGGCGATGCCAGCAGGGAACTTGCCAGTATACTGAATGTATGGTAGAGTAGCCCAAGTGAGAGCAGTTATCCTGCCTGGCTGGAGGCATTCAACCAAGGTCCCATCATTAGCAACACTAAAATAATGTCATAATTAGAGGTCTCTTTATGACTTGGATAGGTGGTATCTTCAGCAAGGTCAATATGGGTCAGGGCGAGTTAAGAAAAGAACTGGCCCTTATGACAGAAACTGCGTGTTCGGCAAACGAACTTTCGGCTGTTGCTTATCCCCGCTACATCAGCTCCATTATCAATGATGCGAATAGCAAGGCCCTCGCAAAAGTATATCGCCCTGCTCAAGGAGAATCACCAGAACATGTTGATACAAATGATCAAGAGAAGCTTGCCTTAGTATATGCTGGCCTCCTTTATAATTCCGAAGGCACGGGGGCTAAGTTTTCTCGAACCCAGGACAGGGTAAATGATACTGCTCCCGAGTCATTAGTCCGTTTGTTAGCAGAAGTTCCTGGCAATCTGGAACAAAAGGTCAGGGGAGCGTTAACTAATCTGGACGGCGATTATACCTTGGCAGTTGGCGATGCTGACCGAATAGTAATATCGCGAAATTCTTTAGGTACAAAACCACTTTACTTTGCTGAAAATAATAGGTTCTCAGCCTTCGCCTCTAACAAGAAACCTTTGTGGAAGATAGGCTTAGGTGAAGTCAGGCCTCTCAGAGCTGGCATGCTCGCTATTTTTGACTCCAGAGGGATCAGTATAAAGGAGGCTTTGCCTTTCCACAGGGTAGAAACCGATATAAAGTGCATGGCTCGGGCTGTAGCTGGTTATGAAGAGACACTCTACTCAGCAGTGCGAAAAAGACTAGCCGAGGTGAACCACACAGGTAAAGTAGGTGTGCTACTATCGGGTGGTGTGGATAGCTGTTTGATAGCCAAACTATTGCATGATGTTGCTGCTTATTCGGGGATAGAGGTCACCGCATATACTGTTGGTTTGCCTAATTCGCCGGATGTGAACTTCGCTCGAAAATTTGCTGGAGAACTTGGTATTAAACATGAGATGAAAGAGCTAAGCATTGATGGGATCGAGGAATACATCCCCAAAGTCATTGAAGCAATTGAGGATAGCGATTTTGTGCAAATAGAGACTGGCATCGGCATCTATGCAGCAATAGACATGGCTAGACAAGATGGCCTCAGGGTGATTTTCTCTGGACAAGGGCCCGATGAACTGTGGGGAGGTTACAAGTGGTATCCCATGGTTTTAGGCAAAGATGGTCGTCAGGAACTTTGTCACAGGATGTGGGACGATTTCACCAGGGCGGATATAGAGACCCTGGATAGAGAAAATAAGATAGCCATGGCGCATGGTGTTGAGTTGCTCTTCCCTTATTTAGATACCGACGTTGTGAATGTAGCTATGAGCGTGGCATCTGAATTGAAAGTGACCTCTGAAGAAGACTACCTGGGTAAACATCCACACCGCCGGCTAGCTACAAAAATGGGCATTCCTAAAGAATATGCAAATAGAGAAAAGCTTGCTATACAGCATGGCACAGGTATTCATAGCGTACTGGATGAGATAGCCAGAAAGAATGGATTTGATCCTGCTCTGGTGAAAGACATCGGCTACAAAAGTGAGGAAATTACCACCGAGAAAATGGGCAGTTCCGCCAGGTATGGCTATCGCTATGACGAGAAAAACCTGTGGCAAGTGCCGCAACATGTACAGCTCTTTTTGCACACGCTGGCATATAGGAAAGGCTTGCTCAATAAATCCGTTAGAGATAGGGTAGGGTATTTCCTGGAGCAGTCAAGACTTTCCTCTAGAGTCTTAGTATAACTCATAGTATTTATCAAGATTTTGCTGCGCGAGACCCACAAATATGGCATTTTCGCAGATAGGTTTCCTTTAACAGTACTTGACATAATATTATGCCTGTCTGTCTTTACTATGAAAAGCTTTATGAACCTCCTTCAGATGCCTGTTGGTGACATGGGTGTAAACTTGGGTTGTCCTAATACTTTCATGGCCTAGCATTTCCTGGACGGAGCGAATGTCAGCACCACTTATTAGAAGGTCTGTGGCAAAAGAATGCCTCAGTGTGTGGGGAGTTGCCTCGATTGGCAAACCAGACCTTTTTGCATACTTGGCAACAATTCTTTGGATGGACCTTGCCGTTAAACGCATTTTTTCACCCTTGTCCCGGGCGTCTACCTTGCCGCTGTGGCGAATAAACAGCGGCTTAAAATTGTCTTGACGCAACGTCAGATAGCGCTCAATCCATTGGGCGGCCGTATCTGATAGAAAAACTACCCGTATCTTATTTCCCTTGCCTTTGACGCCAAATTCCTTACGCTCTAAATTTATTTGGTCACGATTCAAACTAACTAATTCCGATACTCTTAATCCTGTGCTGAATAGGGTTTCTAAGATAGTTCTATCCCTCAGTCCTGCATTAGTTGCTATTTTAGGACTGTTTAGTAGTCTTTCTATCTGCTCCGGGTTTAAGAAGGCAATAGAACGGGAGCCCTGTTTGGGAAGCTCTACCTTGTCAGGGGACAGTGTAGATATGTCGCGCTGCACAAGGAGATAGCGCAAAAAAGCTCTCAACGCAACGATGTGGTAGCTCTGGGTGACGCGCTGCAGTGGTAGTCCATCACGGGCACGCAAATGTGCTAAATATAACCTGTACCTTCTAACAAGCTCCAGGTTGATGTCTCCAGGTTTTGCGGCGGGGGAATTCTCGATAAGCCAGTTGTGGAAACGCTGCAGGTAATGTCTGTATTCCCGAATGGTAAGAGGAGAGCAGCCTTTCTCGATTTCCAGGTATTCTAATTACTCGGCGAACAATAATTCCAGAGTCATATTTAATTCTTATGTTTCACCAATTTCTTCTTGTCGCAAAAGTGACAGTTTGCGACTATTCATTAGGTTAATACTTTTATGTTTTCATGTCAAGTGCCCTGCTAGTTTTAACGCAAAATAATACCTCTCATCTCTAAGGCAGGAAAATATACTCAAGATATTCAAGATGAACAATATTGAAGGCTGGATCTTCCTTCACGCCCAACTATTCCCCCTCCCTGCTGCTACTACTCCGATCCCGACTTATTAAAGGACCCTACTCCCGGGCAGTTCGGCGCAAAAATATCATCCAGTTAAACAAGCGCCTCAACGCAGAAGGAGGTACCAAGATGTATCTCTGTCTTTTTCATGACCCTAGAATCGCCTCTCAGAGCGAGTTTTGAAATCTTTTGGCGTCATATCAGGTTCTCACTCCAAAAACCTAGCCCTAAAAGTTAAACCCCCTCCTGTGTGACCATTCATGCATACAAAGAAATGGTAAGTATAAAATTATACTCAATCAATTTTGTCAACTCTATTTACCCGGGACTGATTAATAACCATTTGTTGTTTTGAGTCCTTCGGTTTGTGTCAGCCTGACTTCTCCTAAGTCATTGCGAGCGAAGTGTGCAATTCCATGCCCTTCCACTAGCTTGCTTCGACTGACGAAGTCAGCCTCGCAATGACACGATGGATGTGTCATTCTGGACCCTTCGTTTCTTGTCCTCTCAATAATCAATTGCTCCATAACTTCTCTCAAGCATCCCAACTTTGGTCAGAGGCGAGAACGTCTTCCATACCTGCGGCATTCCTTATCCTTGAAGCTGGTAAGCTTAATGGATTACAATCATGACGTGGCAAGCGAGCTAACTAAACAAAATATTGTCAAATTATTAGCTGAACTACCTGACGGAGTCGAGGTGGTGGCGGCAGCAAAAACAAGGACACCTGAGGAAGTCTTGGAAGTTGTTCAGGCGGGAATAAAAATCATTGGAGAAAATTATGTCAAGGAAGCAAAAGAAGCATATGAAGTGGTGGGAAAGAGAGCGAAATGGCATTTTATTGGAACCTTTCAAAAGCACAGTGTCCGGAGAAAGGCGCTGGAAATATTCGACATGATAGAAAGTGTCGATTCTTTAGAAATAGCCAGGGAAATTAATAGAAGGTGTGCTCAAATTGGGAAAATAATGCCAATATTGATCGAGGTGAACAGTGGCAGAGAGCCACAGAAGTCAGGGGCGCTCCCGGAAGATGTGGAACAATTAGTTAGACAAATATCCGGTCTTAGAAATATCAAAGTGATGGGTCTTATGACTATGGGACCCCGTTTTGGAAACTCTGAAGACTCCAGACCCTATTTTGTGGAGACAAGAAGGGTATTTGAACAAATTAAAGGGCTAGAGTTGCCTAATGTAGAGATGAGATATCTTTCCATGGGCATGACTAATTCTTATAAGGTTGCCCTGGAGGAGGGCGCCAATATAATCAGGATAGGCACCAGGATATTTGGCGAACGAAATTCGGCATAAGGTTGAACGTGCCTAATTTGTCCCCTAAAGATGGCGAGCTATCTTATCCAGGAGCTTATCCACTCCCCATCCTTTGACAGCAGAGATGAGAGCAATGCCCTCGCTCGGCAGCACGATTTCTTCCTCGAAGCAAGGAATAGTAGTTAATGCATTCAATTCTGCCTCGCTGTTTAAAGCTAAATCTAGCTTGTTGAACACGGTAATTTTTGGTTTATTTTGCAGATTTAGCTCGCTGAGTACCTTTTCCACTGTGAGGCTCTGATTAGCAGCATTCTTGTGTGTTATGTCAACTATATGTAGAAGTAAATCAGCCTCATCCAGTTCTTCTAAAGTGGCGCGGAAGGCGGCAATAATTGAAGGCGGAAGTTTGTGAATAAAGCCAACTGTATCGGTGATCAGAAATTGTTGCCCGGTAGGTAGAGCTAGTCGCCGAGTCACGGGATCCAGAGTAGAAAAGAGCTTATCTTCCACATTTACACTGGCTTTGCTTAAGATATTAAACAAAGTGCTCTTACCGGCATTAGTATAACCAACAAGAGCTACAATAGGCATGCCAGTCTCCTTACGTCGCCTCCTGTAGAGTGCTCGATGCTTCCTTACACTTTCTATCTTATGCTGAAGGAGACTGATACGCTTATAGATAAGGCGGCGATCGGTTTCCAATTGTGCCTCACCGGGACCTCTGGTGCCGATGCCACCGCCAAGTCGCTCTAGATGCCGCCACTGCCCGACAAGCCGGGGCAGAAGATATTGGTGCTGAGCCAGTTCAACCTGGAGTTTTCCTTCATGGGTTCGAGCTTTTCGGGCGAATATGTCCAAAATCAGAGCACTGCGGTCAATAACTTTGACTCCTAATGTCTCCTCGAGATTTCTTTGCTGCCTCGGTGACAGTTCGTCATCAAAGATTACTGTGTCATACTGGGTCTGCTCTTTGAGGTTAATTATCTCCCCAATTTTCCCCTTACCTATATAATAGGTGGGCGAAGGTGCGTCCAGGTTTTGAGTTAACATACCTACTACATTGGCGCCTGCTGTTTTCGCCAGATAGGATAGCTCCTGTAAAGAATCTTTGACTGACCAATTATGGTTAGAGGTCCTGCTTCCTACCCCGACAAGGAGTGCTTGTTCTACCTTAGCTTTGGTGGCAAAATATTTCTGCCTTATTTGCTTCTCCTGTGCCAAGCCAATAGACACCCCATCCCCTGTGCCAGACGGTCATCGGAAATGGTCAGGGAAAGTCTGATGTAACCCTCTCCCTCCTTCCCATAGCCAGTTCCCGGGGTTACCGCTATCCCAGCTTCGTCCAGCAATTTCTTGGTAAAATCCATAGATGTATACCCCTGGGGAATCTTAGCCCAGATATAAAAGGTTGCCTTGGGTATCCTGGCCTTTAGCCCTATCTCATTCAGGACTTTTATTAATTTATCTCGGCGCCGTTGAAAAATAGCATTATGCGCAGCGATGTGTTCCTGGGAGCCACGCAGAGCTTCCACAGCAGCATATTGAATTGCCTGGGGAATGCCTGAATCCAGGTTGGATTTAACTTTAAATAAGGCATCCACCATGTCAGCGTTACCGACTATCATACCTATTCGCCACCCTGTCATGTGGTAAGTCTTGGACAGGGAGTGAAATTCCACGCCTATTTTTTTTGCCTCAGGTATCTGCATGAAGCTCGGTGGCTTGTAGCCATCAAAGGCAACTTCGGTATAAGGAGCGTCATGGCAGATTGCTAAGTCGTGTTGCTGTGCGAAATGAACTGCTTTCTCAAAGAAATCAAAGCCAGCTATAGCTCCGGTGGGATTATTGGGGTAGTTAAGCCACATAATCCTTGCTTTGTCGGCTACCTGGGCTGGAATAGCTTCAAAATCGGGCAGAAAATCGTTTTCCTCCTTGAGAGGCATAAAGTAAGGCTCGCCACCGGCTAATATGGTGCCTAGAGAATATGGCGGATAGCCCGGGTCAGGAACCAAAGCCAAGTCACCAGGCTCGATAAAGCATAAAGCTATATGCCCAATCCCTTCCTTGGAGCCAATGAGCGGCAGCACTTCTTTATCCGGGTCCAAGGTAACTCCAAAGCGTCTCTCATACCACTCAGCAATGGCTTGACGAAGTTCGGGCAAGCCGGCGGTTTCAGGATAACGATAGTTTGTAGGGTCACGTGCTGCCTGGCACATACATTCTATAATATGAGATGGCGTAGGTAAATCAGGGTCGCCAATAGCAAAACTGATGATATCTTCTCCCCTGGCCCGAAGCTCAGCGATTTTTTGATTTATCTCCACGAAAAGATATGGAGGCAATCTATTAAGCCTTTTGGTTAATTCCATCAACTTTTTCCTTCAAGCCATTCGCCAGTGAAAACTTCCTCCACTGGACCGGTAAGCAACACCTCCCCTACCCTATCCCAGGATACGGTCAAAGTCCCACCTGGGAGCATTATGTCTACCTGCGGCTCTACGTAGTCCAATAACTGAGCGGCTACAACTATAGCACAAACGCCACTACCACAAGCCAGGGTTTCCCCAACACCACGCTCCCACACCCTGGCTTCTATCTTCCCCCTGCTCAAGACCCTGGCTACCTCAAAATTAGTCCTTTGGGGGAACATGGAGTGTCTCTCCACTTTCGGTCCTATCTCAGCTAAAGGAAAATCAGCAATTGGCCGGGATAAAAAGCTCACGGCGTGGGGATTCCCCATGGATAGAAGAGACAAAGTTAGCTCTTTTCCGTTTATCACTAAAGGATAATCCAATATTGGTATTATGTCAACTTTAACTGTAACGGGAATTTGCCTTGGTTGGAATTGAGGCAGGCCCATATTTACCTCGACTCTGTTGACCTTATTCCCCGACATATAAGCTTTAACCATTCTTACACCTGGCAAAGTCTCTACAGTCAGAGACCGATTGCTTTGCTCCGCTCGCAATGACATTTTGCTAATCACACCCTTCTCAAGAACATACTTGGCAAAACATCTCAGCCCATTACCGGAAATCTCTGCCTCAGAACCGTCGGAATTAAAAATACGCATCTTTAAATCAGCGCTCGTCGAATCCTGCACCAGTATCAAGCCGTCAGCTCCTATGCCAAAGCGACGGTCACACATAGCTCGGGCCAGCTTTGACCACTCCCCTTCCATAGTTCTGGCGTCAACCAGAATGAAGTCATTACCTGTAGCCTGTAATTTGGAGAATTTCATGATATGAAGCCTTCAATGAGACCTTTCACTCTTTTCAGGTCGACAATACTGGCTTTGGCTTTTGCCTCGCTAGTAACAAACCAGTGAATTCTGTTGTCGCCAAGGCGAAACCAGGCATACTGATGGCGAGCCAAGCGATGGGTTTCATATTTTATTTTATCAATAGCCTCGGGCAAAGTCATCTCGCCTCGAAAAAACTGACCTATCTCCTTGTAACCTATGCCCGACATAGAAGGCAAAGAATAGCTATAACCTTTTTTCAATAACTGTTCCACTTCTCCTACCAATCCGCTTTGTATCATTCTATCAACACGCCGATCAATCTTTCTATATAGCTCGCACCTTTCCTGGGTTAAACCGATAACCAGGGTGGGGAAATCCGGCGCCTCTTTACGCTGCAATTGAGAAGGAGGCTGCCCCGTGGCATGATAGATTTCCAGGGCTCTTATAAGGCGGCGAGTATTACCAGGATTGATTTTTGCCGCTGCTACAGGATCAATATCCTGCAATTCCTGATAAAGGCTGTGGCTACCGTCTTGCTCTGCTCTAATTTCTAACCTGCGTCTTAACTGTTGGTCAGGTGGCACCTGTGGTATTTTCCACCCCTCCATCAACGACCACACATAAAGGCCACTGCCACCAACCAGTAAGGGCAATTTGCCTTTTTGCTGAATGGCTTTCAGTGCCTCAATGGCTAGTTGGTGATACATTGCCAGGTTAAAATCTTCGTCAGGCTCGACTACATCGATGACATAGTGAGGGACCGATGCTCTCTCGGCCGAGCTCAACTTATTAGTGCCGATATCCATATACCGATAGACCTGGCGGCTATCGGCGCTTATTATCTCTACGGGAAAATAATGAGCAAGGTGCAGGGCAAGCTCGCTTTTCCCTACGGCGGTGGGACCAACGATGGCAATCATTGGCTACTGACTACCTTATTCTTCCCTTGATTTTAGCTGTTTGCTCAACAATACTCACGAACTCTTCAGCTTTGAGGCTGGCTCCGCCAACCAGGGCACCATCGATTTCTGGATGGGAAATAAACTCAGCGATGTTAGCACTGGTAACACTGCCACCATAAAGGATGCGTAAATCCTGAGCTATACTTTTATCCCATAGCTTAGCCAGAACATCACGAATAAACTGGATAGTAGCTGCTGCCTGCTCGCCGCTTGCCGCCTTACCCGTACCAATAGCCCAAACCGGCTCGTAGGCAATCACTAGATCGGAGACGGAATCTACTCTATCCAGAGCTGTCGTCACTTGCCTATTAACTACCTCTTTTGTCTTGCCAGCTTCGTTCTCGGCAAGCCTCTCTCCGACACACAAGATGGGCTTAAGCTTGTTTGACAGAGCCGCCTTTACCTTCTTGTTGACTATTTCGTCAGTTTCCCCAAAATACCATCTCCGTTCAGAATGTCCCAGTATGACAAATTCGCATAACTCGCTAAGCATCAGCGGGGACACCTCACCGGTGTACGCTCCTTTAGTCTCGAAATACATATTTTGAGCACCGAGCTTGATAGACGAATCCCGGAGCATCATGTTTACGGCAACTAAAGACACGAATGGCGGACAAAGTACCTTTTCCACTCCTTCTATCCTGTCCAGTCCATCTAGCATCTCGAGAATAAGCTTCTCAGCTTCAGTCACCATGGTATTCATTTTCCAGTTGCCAGAAACAAAGGGTATTCGCATTTCGCAGCCTCCTATTATTTCTTATCTAACAAGACATCCACGCCAGGCAAGGTAAGGACCTCCAAAAACCTCAAGCTGGCACCACCTCCTGTGGAGACATGGGTCATCTTATCAGTTAATCTCATTTCTTGAACTACTTCAGCAGAAGAGCCACCGCCAATAACAGTAGTGGCACTGAGGGTAGATAGAAAACTGGCTATAGACCTGGTTCCTTGGGCAAATTGAGGTATTTCATAGATCCCCATAGGGCCATTCCACATGATGGTACGACATTTTCTTAGTTCACCATAAAAAAGCTCAAGTGATTGAGGGCCAATATCTACGATATGGCTGCCCGATGGTATACTAGTCGTGGGTACTACTCTAGTCGAGGCCCCGGCTTTGATTTCTTTCACCACAACTGCATCAATGGGGAGTAAAAACGGCACCTTCCACTCCTCGGCTTCCTGTAACAATTCCTTGGCCAGGCTTAACTTATCGTCCTCTATTAGAGAATTCCCTACCTCATATCCTTGTGTCTTAAAGAAAGTGGCGGCCATGCCGCCACCAACCAGCAACATGTCAACCCTTTTTAGCATATTTTGCAATAGCTCTATCTTATCGCTCACCTTAGCACCACCTATAAGGCAGGCCAGGGGTCGCTCTGGAAAATGCAAGAACTTCTCCATAATCTCCAGCTCTTTTTTCATTAGAAAGCCAGCCACCGCGGGCAAGTATTTAACTACACCTACCGTGGAGGCGTGAGCCCGGTGGGCAGTGCCGAAGGCATCATTAACATAAATATCAGCTAGCCTGGCTAGCTTCCTAGCAAAGTCAGCATTGTTTTCTTCCTCTTCGGGATGAAAGCGCAAATTTTCCAAAATCAAAATATCACCTTCTCTGAGTGTTTCTACTTTGCTTTCTACTTCCTTACCTATACAATCGGATGCCGTGTCAACAGACAAGTCTATAAGCTGTGACAACCTCTGCGCTATTGGCCTCATACGCAAATTTTCAACCACTTTGCCTTCAGGGCGTCCTAAATGAGAGCATATGATTATCTTAGCTTTATGGTCAACGAGATATTTGATAGTAGGAAGCGAAGCTCGGATGCGGCTATCGTCCCTAATGGCGCCAGTGTTTGCGGTTAGTGGAACATTAAAATCGACTCTGACTAGAACTCTCTTGCCTTTAACCTCTATATCTTCAACGGTTTGTTTCGGCATTTTCCCTCCTAGAAGTCACGCTTCAACAGAAAACAAGCTGTCTCTTTAAGCGGAGCTTGCCTGGATAAGTCAAGTCGGGTAGCCTCGAGTTGTGCCAAAGCTTTGTAATAATACTGCTCAGCCAGATTCTCAGCAAAATCCCTGGCACTTAGTTGGTCCAGAATCTTTATAACCTCATCTATATCTTCGCCCTTAATAGATTTTTGAGAGTAAAGCTTCTCTAGTCTCTTTCTTGCCTCACCTTCACTATTTTGTAGTCCGTAAACTACGGGCAGCGTTTTTTTTCTCTGAGAGATATCGCCAACAGATTTACCAGTGCTTTCCTCCATTCCCCAAATTCCCAATATGTCATCACAAATCTGATAGGCTATGCCTAATTCTTTGCCGAACAGGTGAAAAGAATCCACCAATTTACTATCTTCGCCGCCCAGGTATGCTCCCAAAGAAGTCGCTACGGCAAGCAAGGCTGCTGTTTTTTTGGCTGCCATGTCAAGGTAATCCTCGATGGTAGTGTCGAGACGGCTCTCATATTCCATGTCTAAGTATTGTCCCTCACAAAGCTCCAAACAAGCCAGGCTCAACATCTTAGTAGAACCAGCAATCTTTGCATCACCTATTCCCTGCTCTTTTAGTTTAAGTAACGCCAAATAAGCTAGAGTGAACATGGTATCGCCGGCGTTTATTGCTTGAGACTGGCCCCATAATTTCCATATAGTTGGCCGGTGATGACGCTCATAGCTAGCATCTTCTATATCATCATGGATCAAAGAAAAATTGTGGATGAGCTCGACGGCTGCTGCGGCGGGTATTACCTGCGACGTGTCACCCCCCACCGCTTGACAACTGAGAAGGCAAAGGGTAGAGCGAATAAATTTGCCCGATTCTCTGCAACAAGGATGTCCATGCTCATCCTGCCAGCCCATATGATATCGTAGCATATTACAAACAACCGAAGGATAACTATCGATAACCTTCTTTAATTCAATTCGAACTGTATCGCGATAAGAAGTGAAGGACTCAGGCAAGCTATATTTTATGCCCATAGAAATAAGTCCATATTAACGGCTGAGAAAATAGATTGTCAACTAGCTGGAATCTGTCCCCTGCTGTCAGAGTCTTTATAGAAAGGGCCAAAGACAGCGATAATTTACAGGACAACTACCAACAAAAAGCTTGATGAAACTCTATCAGCGCGCTATAATTAGCACTTTAGTGTTAAGAGTGCTAATTACAGGAGGTAAGTAGATGAATTGCACTGTATGCGGGAATCCGCTGCTTTTTGACAGGGTTGTCTTCCATTGTTCTTGTGGTGCTTTTGTGCACGCCTACTGTTGGGATGAGCATGTATTTCGAGCTCATCAACCACACTTTGAGATAGGTAGCGTCAATTTGGATGATGAATTTAGAGCAAGGGAGAGTACCATAGAGGAGCAAATCTCAGAGGAGCAGGCCCCAGAGGAACAGGCCTCAGAGGAGCAGGCCCCAGAGGAACAGGCCTCAGAGGAGCAGGCCCCAGAGGAGCAGGCCCAGAGGAGCAGGCCTAAGAAGAGCAGGCCTAAGAAGAGCAGGCCTCAGGGGAACCAAACTCAGAAGAACAAATAACACCTCTTTTAGAATAAAGGAGAATATTAATGCCTACTTATCAATATCGATGCCTGAATTGTAAACTGCAATTTGAGCTTAAGCAGAGCTTTCATGATAAGCCGCTAGCTGATTGCCCTACCTGTCACGGGATTGCCCGTCGCCTTTTCCTTCCAGTCCCCATCCTTTTTAAAGGACCAGGCTTTTACGTAACGGACTCCAGGGGGGAAAGAGGAAAAGGAGCTAATCCTGAAGGGTCAGTGCAAAAAGACAATGGAGGTAGCGATTCATGAAGTATCATGTCTGTGGCAAAGAAGCCAGAGCCCATATTTATTACTGTGCTAAGTGTGCTGTTTATGTGCATGAGAAATGCTGGCGGAAGCACGTAGGACAGGCTCACAAAGACTAGCTGACCCTTCCATAATTCCAGGGACACCATGCCAATTAGACCTACTACAAATCAGGTATTATGTCCCAGAATACCCCTCCAATTAAGTTAAAAGGTTCGCTATTTCGGTTGATAAACAATCAGAGGCGAATTGACGGCTTTTTCGTCAGTGATATAGTTGTATAAAGCTAATGTGAGGGTGGTGGGCAAGTGCATGCACTAGAGGGTTGCGGTGGTTGGCAAAATGTTCAGCCGAGCACATGTAGATATGTGTAACAAAACCTGGAGGTGAACTATGAAGAAAATACTTGGTTCTAGCAGGCACCGTAACATAAAAATAGTTGGCATCATTTTGATTGTGGTAGCCGCGATAGTCATAGTTGCAGTGATGGTAGGCCGTGGTGACGGCCCTGGTCCTGGTCCTGGTCCTTCTGTTGAGGTGGAAATACGGGATTGGTATGCTTTGGATGCCATCAGGAACAACCTGGGTGACAACTACCTTCTGATGAACGACTCGATTCCACCACCGCCGGTTATACAGAGATGGCGAGCCCGACAGCCAATCAGGGAAAGGGCTGGCAGCCGATTGGAACTTGGTCTCTTTCATCATTTACTGGTAGTTTCGACGGTCAGGGATATGAGATAAGGGACCTGTTTATCAACCGCCCTAACGAAAGTCCTGTCGGG
>JAUVXS010000093.1 GCA_030603485.1 Dehalococcoidia bacterium | reverse complement strand
ATGGAACCTTAGATTTATATGACTGCCTGGGAGCACTTCATCAACTAAGAGGTTTTTAATAGAGGGATTTATAACATTGAGAAGAGAGACTGAGCAGCCAGTACATCCAGCGGCTTGTAACCATATCGCCGGGTATTCTTTCGTATCCATGAACCCTTACCTGCCTTTCTATAGATTCATTCTAGCATATCCTCCCTCATGGAGGATATTTCCTTAATCACAAAGATAAGCCTTCAACTATCTCTTTAACCTTCAATTGCAAAGGAGATTCCTGCGAGAGTTCAGTTACTGGCCTGCCACTCATTTCCAAACCTGCCATCTCTGGGTCCTCGGGAATAAGGGCAATAACCTGAAGGCCAGATTCGTCAATCGCCTTTTTCATTTCTGGAGATAGTTCTCCTCGGACTCGATTAATAATCAGCCCGACTTTGCCCATGTTCGACCTCAATTCTTCAATCAGCCTCTTCATTCGACCTGCCGCAGTGACACCTCTTATCGTGGGGTCGGACATAATGAGCAAAACATCCACATCTCTGGTTGTTTGGCGACTAATGTGTTCCATGCCTGCCTCACAGTCCATGACAATATAGTTGTACTTATAATCCTGAACAAGTTTATCCAAGGACGAACGTAAAAACGCATTAGAGGCACAATAACAACCAGGTCCTTCCGGACGCCCCATGGCTAGAAGGTCAAATCCTTTGGACTCCACAAGGGATTCTATAATCTTGCTAAACAAATACTCCTGCTTAGAGACAACGGGGCTAAAACGACCCTTAGAGACCTCTTCTGCCATCTCTTCCCTTATTCTGCCCACAGTTCTACTATCATCCACAGACAACCCCAACGCCTGGTCAAGATTAGTGCTGGGGTCAGCATCGACAGCCAAAACCAGCCCTTTTTGGGAAAGACGCTTGATGAACAAGGCCGCAACAGTAGTCTTACCTACGCCTCCTTTCCCCGCAATGGCAATTGTCTTAGTCATTTCTTACTTTTTCTTTCAGATAGCTTCAGTGAAGGAAGTGAGCTAACAGGCGATAGCTTCACAACCGCATCATATTCGAGAGGGCAGACTTCCAAGCATGTGCCGCACTTAGAGCACTTTTCCTGGTCTATGATTTTGACTTCCCCTTTATCCCCTTTAATTGCTTCTGTAGGACAGGTCAAAATACAATGCTCACAGGCTCTATCACACTTGTCAGGAAGTATATAATACACAGTGAGTTCGGGGCATACCCTGGCAGGGCAGCACTTCTCCAGAATATGAGCTCCATATTCATCTTTGAAGTAACGCAGTGTCGTAAGGACAGGATTGGGAGCTGTTTTTCCTAAGCCACAAAGCGAACCCACCTTGACATCCTCAGCCAATTCAAGAAGAAGATCGATATCCCCTATTTTACCTCGACCAGCCGTGATGTCCTCTAAAATATGTAACATTTGCACAGTCCCCAGGCGACACATAGTGCATTTCCCACAGGATTCTTTGGTAGAGAAATCAAGGAAAAACCTGGCAGCATCGACCATGCAGTTATCCTCATCCATGACAATCATGCCCCCCGAGCCCATCATTGAGCCAGCCTCTCGAAGGGAATCATAGTCGATAGGGATGTCGAGCAAACTCTCGGCGAGACAACCCCCTGAAGGTCCTCCAATCTGTACCGCTTTAAACAGCTTATCTTCAGTAATTCCTCCACCGATGTCATAAACGAGCTGGCGAAGCGTTGTGCCCATAGGCACTTCCGTCAATCCTGAATTAGCTACTTTCCCTGCCAGTGTAAACACTGCTGTCCCCTTACTTCCCTCAGTGCCGATAGAGGCAAACCAATCCCCTCCTCGCTCAGTTATCAAAGGTACATTGGCAAAAGTCTTAACATTGTTTAGTAAAGTAGGCCTACCCCACAGGCCAGACTCAGCAGGATAAGGTGGCCTGGGTCTAGGCGTGCTCATCTTCCCCTCAATTGCCGCCATAAGCGCTGTTTCCTCACCAGAGACAAAAGCACCAGCCCCGGCTGCTATCTCGATGTGAAACCCAAAATCACTGCCTAAGATATTGTCTCCCAGAAAACCCAGCTCCTTCGCTTGCTCTAAGGCAATCTGAATACGCTCAATAGCTAAAGGATATTCAGCACGGACATAGATATAGCCTTGCTCGGCACCTATGGCATAACCGGCAATAATCATACCCTCGATAACTTGCTGTGGGTCGCTTTCTAAAACAACCCGGTCCATAAAAGCGCCGGGGTCTCCTTCATCAGCGTTGCATATTACATATTTTGGTATATTTCTAGCCTTACGGCACAGCTCCCACTTTTGATGGGTAGGAAATCCAGCTCCCCCCCGACCCCGCAGCCCAGATTTCTTCAACTCTCCAATTATCTTCTCAGGCGACATGTTCAATGCTTTCTCCAGACCACTATAGCCACCATTGACGATGTAATGGTTTATATTCTCAGGATCGATGTAGCCACAGCGACGTAGTATGAGACGAAGCTCGCGTTCAAACCTGGAAAGTTCTGGAATGTATACTGTTTCCTCGCCATCCCCTTCCAAGGTGCCCAAAGCAAGCTCAAGGCAAGGGTCATCGCCGGCAACATAACCTTCCACAAGGCGGGGTACAATCTCCTGAGTTACATTGTGATACACGACACGAAGAGAGTCAGGCTTGGATATAGTAACCAGTGGCTCCGCGTGGCATAGCCCTATGCACCCAACCTGGATAATCGGGACTTCCAGACCTCGACGCTTCATTTCCTTACCAAAAGCATCAACTACATCCAGGGCGCCGGCTGCCCGACCACAAGTGGCTGTGCCGACAAGAATATAGCTGCCCTTCTGCAGAGCTTGCCATTCCGACTTCGCTCTGTTATTAATTTCCTCGAAAGTCACCTTAAGCAATATCAAAATTCAAAGGTAAAAATTTAAGAATGATAGAGCAAACATTAAAAATGAGACATTCCTGCATTTCGATTTTCATTCTTTGAGCTCTCTCTTAGCTTCTTGCTTATACGATACTAAAGCCTCTTCCACCTTAAAAGGCGTCATCTTAGGATAAATTCTATCCTTTATTACTATCACGGGAGCTAGCATGCAGCACCCGATACAAGCGACCCTTTCCAAGCTAAAAATACCATCCTCGGCAGTCTGGCCTACTTTGATATCTAACTCACGCTCCACGGCCTCTAAAATAAGTCTACCCCTCGCTAAGTGACAGGCAGTCCCCATACAAACCGTGGTATGGTATTTTCCTAACGGAACAAAGCGAAACTGATTATAAAAGGTAGCGACCCCCCAAACCTCAACCTCTGGTATCTCCAGAAAGCTAGCAATCCCCTTCATCGCTTCCTTGGGGAGATACCCCAGTTTCACCTGGATTGCTTGCAACAGGGGAACTAAATTCTTCCTATCTTTTCCATAAGAGCGGAAAATCTCAGCTATTACTTGGTCAACTTGTTCCTCTGTAACCATTCCTTCGCCAGACTCAAGACTATCCCTTAAGTTGCTTAGCAAATCCAGGCAAGAAAGCCCCTATTCCGGTCGTTTCCCGGGGACCAATTATTACCTCCCACTTAAGGTCCAGCGCATCTTCAAGCTCACCTTTGATTCTGGCCACTTTCCCCGGGATAATTATCTTTCTGTGTTTCACCTTATCCTCGATGCCACATTTCTTGACAAATGTTCCTACGGAATCGCCGCTAAACTTACCCGCTGCCCAGGCAGTGAGGACACCAAGCCCTTCCGCATCCTTTACACAAATGTACGCGGGAACCTTGGTAGCCTCAACAGCCGATGAGACAAGGAAGTAGGTCAAAGCCCAGTTTGAAGTGACCAGGACCGGCGAAGATTCATCAGGTTCTCCCACTTCATAATACTTCTCTTCTACTGCCATGGGAAAACGAGGATCGGTGTAGATGTTAAGCCGCTGAACTAGAAGAGGAAGCAGGGAATATTGATCGAAATCAGAAAAGACAATAATGCCGGCCCATTTATTTATAAATGCCGAGCCCATTAGCATTTCCTTCGGTCCATCTTTGGCCATGAAGCAAGGAAAGGCAATAGTAGGATAGCCAAGAGGTTTGAAACCTTGCTTTAGCGCTGCCTTCCTGATAAAAGTTTGGTCTTTTATTGCCTCCAGCAAATTTTTAGAACCCGGATCCAAAACCAGTTCCTCAATCCCGGCATCTTTTAACTTGGTAGTTAAAGGAACAAGTTCTTCAATACTTTTCCCCCGAACGCCAACAGGAGTAAGGCTTGTTTTAATCTTGGGAATAGCCGCATCAATGTTTTCTTTCGTTATGGGGTAAAGAAGTGGATGCCTATCAGCACATATATCCCGTGCCGCAAACAATGTGTCCAGGTCTTCCGAAATTAAGACCATACCCAGGTCTGTTGAATCATAGACTTTCTTCACCAAAGCCAGAAACTTGGCCTTGTCCCCCGATTCAAAATGAAGTGCTAAGAGGTCTGCCTTCAGGTTTACACCAACCCAGGGGAACTGCAATTCCTTTATCTTCTTTATTTTCTCCTCGACTCTGGCATTGTCGTCCTTGTCTGAGATAAGGAGCGTGATGCCTGGTGAATGGACAAAAGTCTTCTCATGCCGATATATTACTTCTTCGTTTCCGATTTTGACGGCGTTCTCCCCAGAGCCCACAGTAACAAGCTTTATCGGCGGCGCCAGAGCATCCAGCAACTTGTCTTTCACTTCCTCTGAGAGGTAAGGACATTTATCAACAGTAGCTCCACCCGACGCTAATTTCATGGCGAAGGCAAAGCAAGTAGGGAAGCCACAGTCCTTACATGGTTTCCTCCCGGGAAGCATCTTTACAATTCCAGAACCTGCAATTGGCATAACAAACCCCCTTCTGCAGCTATCAGTTTTCGTCTATTAGCTATCAGCTTTCAGTTAGCTGACTGCCGACTATTCTTGTATCTATGTTGGAAGCTCCACTTCTCCTTTTATCCAGGGATGCCCCACTTTTTCTAAGAACTCTAGAAGCTCATCCACGTTTTTAACGTCTTCCTCTGTGGCTATCTTATCGTAGAGTCCTTTCGCTTCCAGGGCATCTTTAAACCTTTCCTTTATATCCTTGGGCATCCACACGATCCTGGCCAGGCCACCATCCGCCTGGATGAATTTGGGCGACCTTAGTTGCTCCAGTCCGGTTCCTAATCTTCCTTCTATTTGTTTTCCTCCCGAAGTTTCACCAGCCATGTGGGAAAATGTTTCCCCAACTACAGTTTCGCCCTTGTACTCTCTGTGCACTACTCCAAAGGCATCCGCTTCAGGAATATAATATACGATTGCCTCGAAACAGCCACAAGATGTATGGGGGTGCTCGAATGCACTATAAAGATAAACTCTATCGTAGTTTCCCAGAGACTTCTCAGCTTCAATTGCATTTGCTCCTGAATATTCACCTTTTATAGCATCTATAAGTTCCCCTTTTGGTATGGCAAATATGGGCCCATCAGGGTCAATCTTGGCAGCAGCTCTGCCGTCAAACCAGTTTATCGCTCCACAGTTGGCAATTCTATTGGGAGTTATGATAGAGATATGGGTTGGGGCGAAACTCTGGCATAGAACGCAGCCGTAGAAAGTATCCACATCCTCATCATTCAAGGTCCTTGCCCGTTCATCCCTGGCGGCATAAACTTCCAAAGCGTGGGGGAGAAGCTCCTTTATCTTTTTTTCATCGGTGATAATAGTGACTTGGATGCTCTCGATGATTGGCATCTCTGATGTATAAAGCAAGATATAAATTTCTCCCAATTCCCGCAGGGAATTAAAGCCCTTCTTATAGCAGTCTTTACTTATCCTTGTCCATACATCCTGCCTTTGATTCATGTGATACCAGCCCTCAATCATGTTGGTGAACATGTGAATTCTTCTCTCGATGACTGCTTCGGCATCCTTGTCCAGTTCCCCTCCGGCAACATCTACCAGAACGGCAATAGGATAGCTACCACCGCCTTTCTCTTCATCGTAAGGTTTCAAATCACCTATGTCCGGGCCGATAATCTCTACTTTCTCATTCTCTATTTCATCAGGACTTTTAACTGTCGCTAATTCAAACTTCTGTGCTGCTTTTGGCCCACCGAACTCGATGTATAGGTCTTCCTTCCTTATCACCTCGCCTTCATACTGAGGCCCCATATCTGCATGAAATTCGCCTTCCATTTTCCTTTAGTCTCCTTTCTTTAAATTGGTTATCAGGCTTTCTAAGAACTCCTGCCACTTCGCATCTTTCTTGAAATTAGGGAGTGAGTAACTGGCATGGGGGAAGTAATGCTTGCACAGCGTCATAGTCTTTAAATGAGGTGCGAAGTGTTTGAGTGTAGAAAGGCCTTGGTTACCAAGGTCCGACCTTATGCCGAAAAACATCACCAAATCGTGGTTTCCTTCCTTTTTAACTCCCTGCCAGTCAGGGTCTTTAAGGGCATTTACTATCTCGACGGTATCGTAAACGCAATCTGGCTGTACTCCCAACTCCACAATCTTCCCTCTAGTATGGGCTGTCGCACATATTGGAATACCAGCCGCTTTAGCTATGTCCAGGGCATATTCCATAAGAATTTTGCCATCAGCCGTAGATGCCAACAAGAGAGGACCAACTACAAGAAGTGGCCTTTTGGCCTTCTTGATCAGATTGGCATACTCCACGGGGTCTTCGATCAGCCTGGCCGATTTGGTGCCCGTTAAGACATTTACTCTATGGCGTGGTATTACTGCACTCATTTTCTCCTCCTTTTAACCCGTTTTCCCTGTTACTAGTGTATCACTGCATCCACAGGAACCTTAGTGGGATAAGTGCCAATAAGGGTAGGCAATCCAATGGGCTCCCTGGGTTGCCAGCCAATTTCCTGTAAGTGTGCCCGCACTTCTTTCT
>JAUVXS010000016.1 GCA_030603485.1 Dehalococcoidia bacterium | reverse complement strand
CCACACATGAGGATATTGTGAACACTATCTCCCTATCGTTCTGAATGTAACACAAAAAGGGGAAATAGACAAAATTCTCATGTGTGGCCCACCGGGAAGCGGCAAGACTATGTTGGCTCGTTCTTTGCCCTCGATACTTCCCCTGTTGACCATGGAAGAAGCTATCGAGGTAACCAAGATTTACAGTGTTAGTGGATTGTTGCCGCAAGGCACTCCCATCATTGTAGAGCGCCCTTTTCGCTCCCCTCACTATACCATTTCCCATGCTGGCCTGGTGGGAGGTGGGCAATGGCCACGGCCCGGGGAGATAAGCCTGGGGCACCACGGGGTGCTTTTTCTGGATGAATTCCCTGAGTTTGGGCATGTTACTCTGGAATCGCTGCGCCAACCCATAGAAGACAGAACAATTACCGTCAGCCGTGCTCGTGGCAGTATTACCTTCCCTGCCAGCTTTATGCTCGTTGCAGCTATGAACCCCTGCCCCTGTGGGTATTATGGTGACCCGTTTAAGGAATGTAAATGCTCGTCAGGAGAAATCTCTCGCTATCATAAAAGGATAAGCGGACCATTACTGGACCGTATTGATATCTTTGTTGATGTTCCCCATATTGATTATGAAAAACTCACTGAAGATAAGCCCGGGGAAAGCTCGGATAAAGTCAGGGTCAGGGTTAAGGCGGCGCATGAAATACAGCTTGCGCGTTTTCGAGGAACGAAGCTAGGATGCAATGCCGATATGACGCCCAAAGAGGTGAAGGAATGCTGCACGGTAGAATCAGCAGCTCAGAGCCTGCTTCGCGCCGCTATGAAACAGCTTCATCTCACCGGCCGTGCCTTCCATCGCATCCTCAAGCTTTCCCGCACCATCGCCGACTTAGAGTATAGCGACATCATCAAAACACACCATATGGCTGAAGCTCTACAGTACCGGCATAAGGAAATAATTTAAACCTAAAACCTGCCCCTGAGGTGTGAAAGAATCCTTTCCTTCACGGGAATATTTTGAGGAAGTTCTTGACCAGTTGTTACCTGGTATTAGAAGTCGTTATAATGCTCATAGGCAGATAGGTAACAGAATTCTCCGAGTAACATTCCTGGAGGAGGCGGAGCACATATTGGTTATTGATCCAGGCTAGGCGGTGGCATCCCCAACATGCCAGAATGGCACATTAACAAAGGCTTAGTCGGGCAATTTCTTGTTCAACTTAAAATAGGAGGTTCACTGTAAATGATTGAAGAAATTGAACTAATCGGATACTGCGGACTGTATTGTGGTGACTGCATTCGTTACCGTAGCAGAGCCTCGGATTTGGCAAGAGAATTACTCTGTGAGCTTCACAACACGGAATTCAGTAAATACGCCGCTAGCAAAAGCATTTCTGTAAACCAACTCGACGGTGTTAAGAAGTTTGAACATTATGGAGAATGTTGTGAAGTTCTGGAAGCAATAGTTGCTCTACAATGTAGCAGTCCTTGTCGAATAGGCGGAGGGTGTGCCACGTTCTCCTGTGGTATTCTAGTATGTTGTCGTGAGAAAGGCTTTGACGGATGCTGGCAGTGCGATGAATTTGAAGAGTGTCAGAGGTTTGAGAGCCTGAGAGCAATTCACGGCGATTCGCCCCGACAGAATTTAAGGACGATTAATCAGTTCGGGTTAGATAAATGGGTAGAACACAGGCACAACTGCTACATATGGCAATGATGTCTTCTCTCAAACGGGCAGTCTACTCAGTGAAATAAGGAGGCCAAGGGCAATGAAGGACAGTAAGAGGATATCTCCGAGTCAGGTAGGTAAGAAATTAAGAAGGCAGTTCGGCGCAGGGATTCTCATTATTGTACCGATTGGTGCTGCCATATTGATACTGGTCTGGCTTTTTGTCACCATCGACAACATTCTACAGCCTGTAACCGAGTCGCTATTAGGCTACAAGATTCCTGGCCTGGGCCTGGGCATAACAGTGGTGTTAATCTACTTGACTGGAGTTATAGCGACCAATGTTGTAGGAAAGAGACTGATTGGTTATGGCGAGTCTCTATTGGCAAGAGTGCCATTGTTTCGATATCTCTATACGGGTATCAAACAAATCCTGGAAAGCTTCGCCACTCCTCGTGAAGGTGGATTCCTACAGGTGGTACTAGTAGAATTCCCTCAAAAGGGTATGCGGGTCATAGGCTTTGTAACGAGTGAATCGTATGTCGAGTCCGGTGAAAAGCTGCTCAGCGTGTTTATACCGACGTCCCCTAATCCAACATCTGGCTATCTAGAAATAGTAAAGGAGAATGACGTTATCCGAACCGATATATCAATTGATGATGCGCTAAAAATGGTCGTGTCTGCCGGCAAGGTATCACTGAAGGAGGTCATTGATAAACTGGGTGCCGAGGGTTCTGAAAACTAAGCGCCCAGGCATTTGATATAAGTCGCTGTGATAAAAAGCCCTTCGCTGCTCTTCAGTACCGTGACAAGCCTAGGGAGCAATAAGCCATAAAATCCCGCCGATAATCAGTAGTACAATACCAACGATAAGGGAAATCCCGCCTCCTATTTGCCAGGCGTGTAGCCAGGGACGCTCTGGTTCATGGGTTAGAGACTCCTTAATATCCCTTCGGGTTAACAAAATGGAATTGTAGTACCTTTTCTTCTCCCTTTTGTTCCAGAGAACGAAAATGATACCCAGTAAGAGGAAGAATCCTCCCATCAGTAAGATAACCTGGTAACTAGCCAACGGCATGTTACTCAACCTCACCTCAAGAATTCGGAAAGGCTTAAGATGACCCTACTTAATCTCTACAGTTGCTCCAGCAGCTTCCAGTTTCTGCTTTGCTGTTTCGGCCTCTTCCTTGGGAACGCCTTCCTTTACTACCTGCGGAGCAGCTTCTACCAAATCCTTAGCTTGCTTTAATCCTAATGTGGTTACCTCACGCACTGCCTTGATAACTTCGATTTTCTTCTCGCCAAAACTCTTTAAGGTGACGATAAATTCTGTCTTCTCCTCCGCTGAAGGTGCTTCTGCTTGCTCGCTAGTAGCAGCTGCTGGTGCTGCTGCTACTGCTACAGGAGCGGCGCTAACCCCGAATTCATTCTCCAGGGTCTTGACCAAATCAGCCAGGTCCAGTACTGTCATATTCTTGATAGCAACGATAATTTCCTCCTTGGTCAAAACCTTGGCCTCTTTCTTTGCCCTTGGAGTTTCCTTTGCCTCCACTTCCTTAACTTCTTTCTCTGCCCTTGGAGCTTCCTTTGTCTCCACTTCTTTAACTTCTTTCTCTGCTCTTGGAGCTTCCTTTGCCTCTGTTTCCTCAACTTCTTTCTCTGCCTTTGGAGCTTCCGTTGCCTCCACTTCTTTAACTTCTTTCGCTGCTCTTGGAGCTTCCGTTGCCTCCACTTCCTTAACTTCTTTTTTTGCCCTTGAGGCTTTCTTTGCCTCCCCTCCCTTAGCTTCTTTCTCTACTTCTTCTGGTGACATGATTTCCTCCTTTGTTATTTGTAGGCAGTTTGAGCCTTGTTTTGCAATACGTTAAGAAGCCCCCGCAATGGAGAGTTAAGAATATTATGTAAAGTTCCTACAGGGACTTGTAATTGCCCGATTAGTTTAGAGATGAGAACTTCTCTGGGTGGCAAATCAGCCAGGCTTGCCACTTCCTCTGGATATAAAATCCGGTCTCCTAAAAGTCCTCCTCTAATTTGTAAAGGCAATGCTGCAGATTTGATATACTGCTTAAGAGCTTTAGCTGTATTAACTATGTCATCGTAGCCGAAGGCCAGGGCTACAGGGCCCTCGATTATATCCCTCAGTTGTGGTTTACCTGCCTGGTCAGCGGCACGATAGACCAGAGTGTTCTTAACCACATGATACCCGACACCTGCTTTTGACAAAGCATTACGCAACTCAGCTATTTGTTTGGCAAGCAAGCCCTGATAATTAGTAGCGATGACAATAGTGCTCCGCGACAAATCATCGGCTAGATTGCTTACTATTTGCACCTTCTTTTCTCTTAACATACTCGCCCTTTCTCTAATCCCCTCTCGTCACGGGAGAGGAAGTTCATAACAAAAATCCCTGTGCCAGTGAACACAGGGTTAACTTAAGCCTCGGCAGGCAAGTTATTTAAACCCTCAAGGTACCTGCTGTCACTGGCGCTGATTTATTATAACACAAGGAATCAATTAGTAAAACAGGAGTGAGGTCTGGGGTAAACCCTGACCCTGCGCATCTTTTATCATTCTGAGCCCTTCGCCTTTTATAATTCTGACTTATCCTAATGTAATTGCGAGTGAAGCGTGGCAATCCCTGACAATTCTTCACCTATACCATCATCGAAATTGTTTCGTCTCGATAAGTCAGGAATCGCAACGACAAAAAAAGGCTGTCATTGCGAGCACTCGAAATGTGCGCGGTAATCTCATACTCATCCACGAAACTGCTTCGGCAAGTTCCTTCACTTGTAATCGGGGCGCCTTGCAATGACATGTGGTGATTAATAACCAGTCTCGCGGAATTTGATTTCCTTTGTATCAAGGAAAAGTGCTAAAATCATATTACACAAGAGGACTGAAAATGGGTGATATTTTAGACGAAGTTACGGCGCTCATCAGATGTAAGGAATGTCCCTGGTATAAAAATTGCCTAATCCCGGTTCAGGTTAGCACTGAGGATATCGTGCAGTTCAGGATAGCGATGCAGGGGACAAATTTACCTGAACAAGCCAAAAGCGAACTAGACCAGGTTATGGAAAGTATGGCATCTATGAGCCAGGAGATGATTCTGCAGAGCTGCCCTGTATTTACTCAGCGTCTCAAGGATGATCCCAAACTTGCTCAGCGAATCAAGAAGATTATGCAAAACTGGGGGAAAGAAGGAGAGCCTGATGAGCAGTACCCATGAGAAGTTTGTTTTGCTTTTTCCCATTTAAGTCCATCTCGATATGAAATGCATTGAAACTTTGGAAAATCTCTTTTTTGGGAGCTAAATATCTATGCCAGAGCAATTAGGTAAAATAGAAAGGCTTGAAGTTGAGCACTTCATACAGGGAAAGAAGCTTTACCTCGTCCCACTTGTATATTCTGGCGAGGAAGTCCCTAATGAATACAAAGAAAAATGCGGGCGTTATTGGCAACAAGTAACAGAACAGCTAACTAATTTAACATCGAAGATTGGGAAGGTAAACCGGGTCTACCACGAATCAATCTTTCCATCCGGTGAGGATGGGCTGAAAGCCATAGAGAGTCTGAATCCAGGCAGTTATAAAATTGCTAGAATTGAGTGTGATAATGGCGCTATCCTTGAGATAATTGAGGAAAAGGAATTATTTGAAGAGGTCATAGACTGGCAGAGATGCCTGATGCTTGGCTTTATAAGTAATAAGGTGGGAAGTAAAGTTTCTGAATTCTACGTTGAGGCGGCAAAGAAGAGAAATGCATTTATGGCTGAAAAGATAAGCGAGACGCTCAAAGACGATGAGGCTGGGCTTCTGTTCATTAGAGAGGAACACTCGGTGCAATTTCCTAGTGATATAGAGGTGTTCAGTATCTTCCCGCCAGCTCTGGACGAGATACACCGCTGGTATCGTGACCAAGCCAGGCTGGGAATAGAGAAGTTCGCAGAGGAGAACAAAGGAAAGACCAAGGGAGAGGCTGAGGGGGTCGAGAAAAAGACCAGGAAAAGGACGAAAAGAGAGCCTAAAGGGTAGTCCTGCTTTGTGGGGTGTCTCATGAAGATAAGAAAACCTGCTGTTGCTGGTATGTTTTATGCTGACACGGCCAGAGGATTAGAAGAACAACTTGAATGGTGCTACAAACATGAGCTTGGACCGGGGGCTATACCCCGGGTGAATAGCAAAGGGCCAAGGGAAATTGTGGCTATCGTTGCCCCCCACGCTGGCTATTATTACTCGGGGCCAGTAGCAGCCCATGCCTATAAGGAGCTTGCTGATGATGGGATATTCGATACTGCAGTGATACTTGGTCCTAACCATACAGGGTATGGGTATCCTGTTTCCCTATGGGTAGGAGATGGCTGGGACACGCCCCTGGGTGAGATAGAAATAAATGAAAAGTTTGCCCAAAGGCTGCTGGGGGAGGCGATTAAAGCAGACGAGACAGCTCATGTACATGAGCACAGTATTGAAGTGCAATTACCCTGGCTCCAACACCTCTATAAGAAGGTAAAAATTGTGCCCATAACTATGCTGGCTCAGGACATAGAAACTGCCCGGATGGTAGGCAAGGCTATTTCCGAGGCTGGCGATAATTTAATAATTATCGCCAGCAGCGATTTCACGCATTATGAGCCTCACTCTGTAGCTATGGAAAAGGATAGCTCTGTGATAGAGGCCATAGTTGCTCTTGATGAGGAAGAGCTATACAAGCGATGTGAAAGCCTTAACTGTACCATGTGCGGGTATGGTCCAGTGGCTTCAGCTATTGTCGCAGCCAAAGAAATGAAAGCCAAAGGGGCAAGTTTATTGAAATATGCCACCAGCGGAGACACGAGTGGCGATTTTTCCCGAGTGGTCGGCTACGGCTCCATCGTGATAAAAAGGTAAACAATCATCACCGAGAGCTGATTATTTCTCCTTTGGCCTCTCCATCGATTGTGAGGATGCCAAAAGAATCTGTGGCCTTGCCGGGATTGAAAAAGAGAATATCATTGATGACCTTGTTTTGGGACCGGTGAGAATGGCCATAGACGATAATATCAATCCGCTCTGATTCAAACACTTTTGTTACCCTCTTCTCTATTCCCCAAGGGGCGCCTGAGCCATGAGTTATGCCGATTCGTTTATTTTCTATTTCAACTATTTCCTTGACCGGGAGTACGGTCTTGAGCTCCCTTGAATCCATGTTACCCTGGACTGCTTTCACTTTTATTAGTTGTTTCAATTCCTTAAGCAGTTGCACGTCGGTAAAATCTCCAGCGTGGATTATCAAATCCACCGTGGAGAGGGCATCAACTATCTTTTTGGGAAGGTATTCAAGCATGCTTACATGAGTATCGGCAAGCACAGCTATCCGCATAACAAGCCTCCTTGAATTGACTACATTAGAGTGCAGCCCAACCGCTTTTTGCCTTATGGGCTTCTCATCTGTACTACTTACCGAGAGTGCTTCGTCGCCCCGATGAATCGGGACTACTCGCAATGACAAAAGTGGATGCCATTGCGAGCACCTTAAAGGTGCGTAGCAATCCCCTTATCCCCCGAGTTTGCTTCGTCGGTACGTTCCTCACAACGACACAGGGGAACGACCGCAGTTATCAAAATGCAATCATCCTGAATGAAAAGCTGCAAGATGCTTCTTACTGATGGTTTTGGGATGTAACTTGTTTCACTAATTGAATGGTTCTGTCCATACCAGATAGAGAGAAGGATAAGCCCAGTTGCTTGAGGTCTTTGTAGCCCAGTCCTTGGAATAATTTCCTTCCAGCAACTCTGGTCATTTCATCATAAATAGCCGGCCACTCCGGGCTCCGCCTCTGGGCACAAAATAGAATAAAATCACGAAGCTTGGGGGGCATGTCATCCATATATTATTATTTTATGCCCGGGACACTGTTTTAACAAACTTGTTTATGGCTGCTGAGATGCTATCTTCTCCCTTGTTTCGCCCTTGGATAATCCCCTGGTCAAGGCTTAAGCCTCACCTTTGTCCTTTGCCGCATGTAAGGCCGAAAAAAATTTTGGGCGAGTGAACCTGTAAGCCGAGTCCTGTACCCCGACACTGTCGGGGTGGTGACCATCCATCTAGCCCTGATGTTACCATCAGGGTCAAGCGACCAACCCAAGGGCCTCGGCCGAGCACCTTAAACTTGCCCCAGAGCACTGAGACTCTGGAGTAGTTGAGCCCTCTTATTCGGTCTTGCTCCAGGTGGGGTTTGCCCAGCCAACCAGTCTCCTGGTTGCTGGTGAGCTCTTACCTCGCCATTTCACCCTTACTCGCACTGGCTAAGCCAGCCGCTGGCGGTGTGTTTCTGTGGCACTTTCCGTAGGGTCTCCCCTCCTGGGTGTTACCCAGCACCCTGCTCGGTGGAGCTCAGACTTTCCTCCCTGGCAGATTAAAACCAGAGCGATCACCCGGTTTACTCGCCCAATTGTATTCTATAGTTAAGTAAAACAAAGGTCAAATTCCCGAATGACTAGGGCAAGATTGCGCCGACGCCGTCGAAGCAACAACCCGGTCCAGACAATTTAATGCCAAAATAACGCCAATTTCGGAACTTTGAGTTGAAACTAGTAAGCAAAGGTGAGTTGTGGCACAACAACAAAACGCATCCTTGATGTATAATATAAGATAAGAGGATAATGGCAAGGCCCCAGCAATACCGGCATAGCCTTGGCCACAAGTATAACTGGAGGTGAACCGATGCAACCAGAAAACATGATCTGGGTTGTCGCAGGGAAGCGATACCGCACAGATACAGCCACGCTAATAGCCCATGACGAATACTGGAACGGCTATAACTGTGAGCAAGGTGGCCGTAATATATTCTTATTCAGAACGCCAAAGGGTAATTTCTTCGCCCAATATCAAACGCTATTGCAGGGCGAAATTAACAAAATCACCCCCCTGGAGACAAACGAAGCCCTAGCTCTATATCAGTCATTACACAAAAAGGAGGTACCCTTCAGAGTTGTCTTTCCATGTATCAAAGCAGAGAATGCCTAACACTCCATAACCTTGCCCTGGCCCGCGCCTGTTAATGCCATTGTGCCAAACTAGCTACCAGAAGAACACAGACCCTCCAATATAGCCCCAGGCGTTCTACCTGCCTAAAATCGCCTGTCAAAGCCGGGTTTATCGTGGGGAGCTAGCCGACTCTTAAACTCCAACTGGCTGGTGGTTATTGTTTTTTCACGAGTAAAGAGGATATCTCATTGAGTATTATGTCAATATATGCTCAGCTATCCAACTTTAACCTCGTAGAGAAAGTCCGGTCAGGCTTTGAAGCTATTCAGAATCGACTCCCAACACTACGAGGGATAGAATCTTTGCTATATTGAATTTCCAGTTGCCTAGACTATGATTTTTGTCCAGTATATGTCCATGCTGATGTGGGCATTACCGTATATACTGTTACCCTCGGCTTTGATACCAAGAGCGTCTCTACCTCTTGCAGTATCTGTTGTCGAAGCTTTGAACTCTCCCATGCATCCCAATCCTCAAGTTTTTCCCAATTATACAACAGCGCGGCAATAGAAGTGTCTTTCGCGCTTCTAATATGCTCAGCACTAATGAAACCTGGTAATGTCATGGCATATGACCTGAGCTTTAAAAATACAGGTTGTATATCTGCACCCTCTTTCAGTTCATAACCTTCGATAACCTTTATCATTTTGCTCCGCCCCTTTGAGGATAAATGACCGACTTCTATTGCACAGTCAATCTAGGCGATAGGTCAAGGAATGAAATCTTATCCTCCTACTCTTACTTCAGCTTGTGGAATATAAAGTATACCATACAAGCCTCCGCGATTTCAGCAGTACTATTATAGCTAACCCCGGACTCTGTAGAAAACAGAAGTCCAGAAGAAATATAAAGGTGTAGCAAAATTATCGAATTAAGAAAAGGCGAGGAACTGATTTCGCCCATGATGAAACGATAATCGGGGCAGTCATTCACCAGGAGTTGAATCCACTTGAGACTACCCCTTCGTCCTTCTGGTTGCCATTTATTACAGCCTCTCTCCCAGGATATGGCGATCCTATTCCACTGGTGGCCAACCGGAATAGAGGACTGTAGATCCAGTGTCACTGCTTTGCATCACGTATCCGACCAACAGGAGCCACTGAACAGGCCAGGACTAAAGTAACGGAATGAACGGTACAAATCGGTGATTGACACTTTCCAGAAGATAAGTCAGAGTATATTAATAGTATAGAGAGGACATAATGAAAAGGCTTTTACTACTCATCTCAATCCTCACTCTAGTCCTGCTGCCGATTGGTTGCGTGAATACTGAGGGCATGATTAGGAACACGATTGAGGACGCGCTCGAAGATCTAGCGTCAACCTATACGATCAAGGTTTGTAGTAACACGACTGGGTTGAATTTTTCAGGTGAGTACGTGGTGGTGAACGCAGCTTACGATCCAGAGACCTGGGTGGTTTACAATTCAAATTCCATTCCTGTCGAAGGGCAGGTTCCCCAAGAGTACACAGTTCATGACGTCATATCGGTCGGGGGAATGTTCCAGAAACAGAGTGTGAATGGCACGCTTGAGGTCGAAATTTGGAAGGACGGGGACTTAATAGACTCATCCGAGACAGCGGACCCTTGGGGGGCTGTCTTCGTAATGACCATAGGAGAAGAATAGGTGCTACCCAGTATTTCGGTGCCCGAAATACTTACCACGTATTAAGGGCTAAACGCATGGGTAAAGGTCAGATGCCAAGCGTAGCATTGATAGTATCCTTACCCGCTAATTAGTCCAAATTTACCACATTGTCGTGATTCTGAACTCCCGCCGTTTGCGTCTTCTTTCCGTCCAATCGTATACCCATAGAGAGCACCGTTTAACCTGCTCATCATATTGTGGGCACCGTCTCTGAACAATCCGCCGGTGAAGTAATAATATCCTGGCCACACTCCTGATGCCCTGAGAGTCTAGCAGTAATAGGGCGAATTCTTTTTGTCTACCGGTGTAATTAGCCTGTCCCTGCCTGATATAGCAAAGTTTATTCTGGCTTCTTCGTCCCCCCCTCGATCAGCGCCCGTATAAGAGCCTTACTTGAACCGGCCATTGACCTGTCCCAGTTCCAAATGCCTACCAGGGAGCACCTCGCAGCCTTATTATTACGTGATACTAATGCAAAGGTTATCTCTGAGGCCCTCGGTCATGCCTCAGTTGCATTTACTATGGATGTCTATTCTCATATAATAGAGGGGATGCAATCAGATGCCATGGCGTTATTGGATGAGGTGTTACCGCCTGCGGTGAACGGTGCTGGCAAAATTAACAGCAATTTAACGTCAATAGAAGACATAACCTTGAGTAAGAACCAAAAATTAGCTTTGGGAGGGGTGACCGAGCGGCTTAAGGTGGCGGTCTTGAAAACCGCTTTCGCCTTTTTGGCGAACGTGGGTTCGAATCCCACCCCCTCCGCCAATTAGAAAAAACGAGGCCTGGCTGGCAAGCAAGCCGATTTTGGGCACAGAATTGGATTTTGTGTCTTTGGAAGATTTGGCGAAAAAATCAGGAGTTAAATACACTATCCTGACAAAAAGTTGAAGGTAATATAATCAAGAAACGCTCTGTGCTTGTTACAGCAAAACTGCCCAGACATTAGGCGCAGCTATTGAAAAGTTGATTAAATAATTCGAGAAGAACTAAACAGTGGAAGATATTTACTTCGAAATATTTGAATCGTTGCCACGACAGGGGCCGGGTGACGAAAGATCAACAAAGAAAGCTTACCAGATGCTTACCGAATTGTTCGAGTTTCCTGAAATACTTGATGTAGGATGTGGAACCGGCGCCCAGACCTTGGTTCTAGCGGAACTTAGTTCGGGAAACATTACTGCTTTGGACAATCACGCTCCCTTTATTGAGATTCTCAAACGCAAAGCCCGCCAGGCAAGGCTTGAGAAAAGAATCCATTGTGTCGTCGGAGATATGGCCGCAATGAATTTCCACGCGGAAAGTTATGATGTGATTTGGTCGGAAGGAGCAGCATACTGTATGGGATTTGCGAATGCACTCAGGTCATGGAAAGCGTTACTTAAACCCAGAGGATATCTGGTTGTAAGCGAGCTGGTATGGTTCAAGCGAGAAACGCCACAGGAAATTAGAGACTATTTTACAGGGGCATATCCTGACATGAAATATTATGAGGATATTTATCCCGTAGTAAAGTCGACTGGATATGAAATGATTGACTATTTTCCGTTGCCAAGTAAATCATGGTGGACAGATTACTATGCGCCGGCAGAGAAAAAACTTGCTGAAATGAGACGAGAGTGCCAATCTAACAAAGATGCACAGTCGATATTTGATTCATTTCAGTTGGAAATCGACATGCACAGAAAATACTCTGAATACTACGGTTATGGTTTTTATATTATGAGAAAAATAGCTAAACCAGAAACATAAATGAACAAGTTCTGATGATTGAATTAAGAATTTGCCAGCAAAGAAGAACTGGAAATCGTCCTTTTCGCCTTAATCCTCTCCCCTAACGGGAGATGATTCTATAGGATATCATGCAGAACATGTAAAATGCATCAAGGATACAGACGGAGATAGAAAGGAGATGACGTGAAAGTTCACGAATATCAGGCCAAGGCTCTTCTGGCTCAATACGGCATCCCCGTTCCCAGAGGAAGGGTGGCTTTCAGCCCCAGCGAAGCCAGAGACATAGCTGTCGAGATTGGTAGCAAGCCAGTAGTCAAAGCCCAGGTCTATGCTGGGGGAAGAGGTAAGGCAGGAGGCATAAAGACGGTTAATAGCCCGGCAGAGGCAGAGACAGCCGCGAGCCAATTGATTGGAACCAGACTGGTGACCCATCAAACCGGACCGGAAGGGGTGCCGGTAAGTAAGGTTCTGGTAGAGGAAGCAAGCGATGTGACACGAGAGCTTTATCTTAGCATCCTCGTTGATGGCACCAGTCGCTTGCCACTGATGATAGCCAGTGAAGCCGGCGGCATGGAAATCGAAGAGGTGGCACAATCGACTCCAGAGAGAATATTTCGGAGGGATATTGACCCTGCTATTGGCTTTCAACTATTCCAAGGTCGCAAGCTGGCATATGGGATGAACTTGAATGGAGGACAGATAAGTGAAGCCACACGGCTGATGACAAATCTTTATAAGCTATTTATAGATAAGGATTGCTCCCTGGCTGAAATAAATCCTTTGGTTGTTACCTCCGAGGGCAAGCTGCTGGCTCTAGATGCTAAACTCAGTTTCGACGACAATGCCCTGTACCGACAGAAGGATATCCAGGAGCTTCAAGATAAGGAGCAGGAGGAGCCTCTGGAAGTCGAGGCTCGTGATTGGGGAATCGATAATTATGTCAAGATGGATGGCAATATCGGCTGTATGGTCAATGGCGCCGGGTTGGCCATGGCAGTCAACGACCTTATTCAACATTGTGACGGTAGAGCAGCAAATTTCCTGGACATCGGCACACTTAATAACACCGCGAGAGTGGTAAACTCGTTCAAGATGTTTGTTGCTGACCCCAGAATTAAGGCCGTCCTGGTGAATATATTTGGAGGCATGGCCAGGGTAGATGTCATCGCCAGGGGGATAGTTGAAGCTTATCAGCAAATGAATATTCCCTTCCCCGTAGTAATCAGACTGGCAGGAACAAACTTAGAAGAAGGTCAACGTATCCTGGCTGAGTCAGGGATAAGCTTTATCCAGGCTAAAGATTTCTACGATAGCGCTTATAAGGTAGTCGAGGCGGCAAAAGGAGTAACGAAATGAGCATCCTCGTTAATGAAAGCACCAGACTCTTGGTTCAGGGCATTACCGGCAACGAAGGTAGCTTTCACGCCCAGCGCTGTATAGAATACGGCACCAAGGTAGTGGCCGGTGTTACACCTGGTAAGGGGGGCAGTAAACAATTGGGTGTGCCCGTGTTCAATACTGTGGAGAAAGCTATGGCTGAAACTGGAGCTAATGCCAGTCTCCTGTTTGTGCCTCCTGCCTTTGCCGCAGATGGCATCCTGGAGGCTATTGACGCTGGCATGCCTCTGGTTGTGTGCATAACCGAGGGCATACCGGTATTAGACACGGTGAAAGTGCACCGCTATCTTAGGGGAAAATCAACCCGACTCGTCGGACCTAATTGCTCGGGAGTCATATCCCCGGGTAAATGTAAGGCTGGGATTATGGTGGGGGAAATTCATCTTCCTGGCAACGTAGGGATAGTTTCTCGCAGCGGCACGCTGACTTACGAAGTCGTATCTCAGCTCACCAGCTTGGGAATCGGACAATCCACCTGTGTTGGCATTGGCGGTGATGCCTTGCCCGGCAGCACTTTTATTGATATCCTAGAATTATTTGAGGCAGACCGGGATACTAAGGCTGTGGTTCTTATTGGTGAAATTGGTGGCACTATGGAACAAGAGGCTGCTGAATTCATCAGTCACAAGATGACTAAACGTGTGGTCGCTTTTATCGCTGGTAGTACTGCTCCGCCGGGGAAAAGAATGGGACATGCTGGAGCAATCATTACTGGTAGTGCTGGCAAGGCTTCAGAGAAGATAAAGGCTCTGTCACAGGCTAGGGCTATCATAGCTCGACACCCCGCAGAAATTGGCCTCACCACCAGGAAAGCTTTAGAAAATTTGTAGGTATTGTTCATAGGGTGATTAGGAAGCGCTATCCATTAATCGAAGAGGTCTCTACTCCCTTGACTGCCCCTGGGCTTTTTGAGTTAGTCAAGGACAGACCTTATAGCTTCTTTCTAGACAGCGGCATGGATCATCAAAGGCTGGGGAGATATTCCTTCTTGGGCAGTGAGCCTTTTCTTGTGATGAACAGTCGAGGCTCTGAAATAACCCTGGTTCGTGGACAGGAGCACGAAGTGCAGCATGGTAACCCTTTTGATGCTATAGGCAAGCTGCTGGAGATATATAAGTTAGACCAATGCCCAGCGCCTGTGCCTTTCCTTGGTGGGGCGGTTGGCTATTTTAGCTATGACCTGTGCCACTTCGTTGAACACCTGCCATCTACAGCTATAAACGATTTTAACCTCCCTGAGAGTTACTTTGCCTTCTACGATACTGTCGCAGCCTTTGACCACCTGGAGGGGAAAACCTACCTTGTTGCCACTGGCTTTCCTGAGATGGAGGAAAAGGAAAGGTTAAGCCGAGCAAAGATGAGACTTGAGGAAATGAAGAGATGGCTTTGTCCTAGCCATCCAGTCATTGCTGTGAGCCGCAGCCTTGAGCAAAACAAAGAAATCACGCTTAAGTCCAATTTCACTCATGAGGAGTATATCAAAGCTGTAAATAGAGTGCGGGAGTACATCGCCGCCGGCGATGTCTTTCAGGTCAACCTTTCACAGAGATTTGAGGCTGATTTAGAAATTCCGCCATACGAGCTTTATAAGCGACTAAGAAGGGTTAATCCCGCTCCTTTTGCCAGCTATCTCAATTTCCCTGACGTAGCAATCGTCAGTGCCTCTCCGGAAAGGTTCCTTAAAGTTCAAGGTGACTTGGTAGAAACACGACCGATAAAGGGCACGAGGCCACGAGGCAGGGATACTATTGAAGACCAGCGCCTGGCTAAGGAGTTGACCCACAGCACCAAAGACCGAGCAGAGAATGTGATGATTGTTGATTTGGAGAGGAATGACTTAGGGCGAGTTTGCCGCTATGGCACGATAAAAGTCACCGAGTTAGCTATCCTGGAGACTTTTCCCACTGTATTTCACCTCACCTCCACCATCGTGGGCAGGTTACGTCAAGGCAGAAGCGATATTGACCTGCTTAAGGCTACTTTCCCTGGTGGCTCTATTACTGGCGCTCCTAAGGTGCGAGCTATGGAAATTATTGATGAACTGGAGCCGACAAAGAGGAGCGTCTATACCGGCTCCGTAGGTTATCTAAGCTTCAATGGGGACCTGGATATCAACATCGTTATCCGCACTTTTCTAATCAAAGAAGGCAGAGCTTACTTTCAAGTGGGGGGTGGCATTATTTATGATTCTGATTCGGAAGCTGAATATACGGAAACCCTGGACAAAGCCAGGGCTCTGATTCAAGCTTTGCAGTTAGCACCAGAAGTGGTTGTAGCATCACAATAAGAGTGCCGAGAAATCGTAGATTCTTAGTGTAAAACCTGAATCGGAGCATTGAAAAGCTGGCGGTTATGCCATATGATAGCAGGGTTAAGCAGTGAGCAATTACTTTTCGTACAAGAATCCTTCTTTGAAAGGGATGGGAATTACAAAAGCTCTGCGGCTAATTATCATCATAAAGGGGGTTAATTCATGGCTGATGAGTCTGACAAAGGTCTAGACAAGATAGAAGAACTGAAGAGAAAGCAAGAACACATCTTGCAGATGGGAGGGCCAAAGGCGATTGAAGAGCGCCATAAGAAGGGGCAGATGTCGGCCCGGGAGAGGATAGATTATTTCTTCGACCCTGGCACATTCACAGAAATAGGGCTGTGTGTTAAGCATAGGACAACTGCTTTTGGCATGGACCGAAGGGAGGTGCCTGCTGAAGGAGTAATTACTGGCTTTGGCAAAGTAAATGGCAGGCATGTCGTTGTTGCTGTTGAGGATTATACCGCAATGGCGGGAACCTTTGGCGAATATCATGGTAAGAAATTTGTTCGCGCTGTAGATTTCGCCAAGGATAATGGATGGCCATTTGTAGGCATGAATGACTCGGGAGGCGCTCGACTGCAAGAGGGAATAGATACTCTGGAAAGTTATGGATGGCTGTTCAGGTCTCAAATACTTGCGTCGGGAATAATACCCCAGATAGCCCTACTCATGGGCCCTTGTTTAGGAGGACAGGCATATCATCCTATAATGCAAGATTTCCTGATTCAAACGAAGCACACGGGGTTTATGGGCATTGCTGGCCCTGCTTTTGTTAAAACGCAAACCGGGGAGGAAATCAGCCTTGAGGAACTTTCCGGCTACAGGGCCCATGCTATCAAATCAGGGCAAACACACGTCGTGGCTGAAGATGACGCAGATTGTCTGGATAAATGCAAGGAACTGTTATCCTTTTTGCCTTCCAATAACAGAGAGAAACCACCTCGCGTCCAAACGGACGATGACCCAGAAAGAAAGGAGGATTTGCTTAGTCTGTTGCCACAATATCCATATCAACCCTTCGATATGTACGAGGTTATCGAAAAAATGGTTGACAAAGGTCATTTCTTTGAAACCTTGGGACTCCATGCCCGGAATATAATCACAGGTTTTGCCCGTTTCAACGGGCGTCCTGTGGGAATAGTTGCTACCCAACCGAAGTGGATGGGTGGCTGCATAGATATCGATGCTGCCGACAAAGGAGCCAGG
>JAUVXS010000095.1 GCA_030603485.1 Dehalococcoidia bacterium | reverse complement strand
CGTTAACCTCTGCCACGTTTGCCTCTTTACCGTTCAAGCTAATAGCCTGGTAGGGACAGAGGAGAATGCAGACGAGACAGGCGGAGCACCGCTCTGGATCAATCTCAGCTACCAGAGGTTCGATGGTTACTTTACCCTGAGGCAGGAGTGAAAGGACTTCAGCAGCCGCGGCATTGGCATGAGCCACGGTATCGGGGATGTCACGCGGCGCCTGGCAGGTCCCGCCGAGGAAAAGGCCATCGGTGTTGGAGTGGAAAGGTCTCAGCTTGGGATGCGACTCCATAAAAAAACCGTGTCGGTCACGGGTGATATGGAAGGTCCTAGCTACCATTTCGCTGTCACGGCGTGGGGTCATGCCCGTGCTCAAGATAACCAAGTCAACGGAGAGTGTGATCGGACGCCCAAGACCCGTGTCCTCCGCCTTGACCATTAGCTGGTCACCCTGCATAACCACCTCGGCACCGCGTCCGCGGATAAAGAGCACCCCTTCGCGTTGTACTCGCTCGTAGAATTCCTCGTATCCCTTTCCAGAGGCACGGATGTCAATGTATAGCTCGTAGACCTGGGCACCGGTCTTTTCCTTGACTAGATGAGCCTGCTTCATGGCATGCATACAGCACACCCTAGAGCAGTAGCTATTGGTGTGGGAATCGCGGCTGCCCACGCAATGGATGATAGCGACAGACTCGGGTACTCTCCCGTCAGCCAAAAGAACCTTGCCTCCCGTGGGACCGCTGGCGGAGCAGAGGCGCTCGAACTCCATACTCTCGATAATGTTGGGGAAGCGCCCATAGTTGTATTGAGGCAGCAATGGTGCGTGGAAGAAATCGTGCCCCGTGGCAATCAGAATAGCACCGACCTCTATAGTTTCCTCGATAGCCTCGTCTTCATCCAGCACCGACTTGGCTTCGCAAACATTAGCACACCCTTTGCAATCGAAGTGATTGGTGAGCTTAAGACAATGATCGGGGTCCCGGGTATATTTGAGGGGAACAGCCTGGGCAAAGGGAATATATATGGCCTTTCTCTTGCCTAAGCCTTGATCGAATTCGTTAGGCACAACGATGGGGCAGACGTTTATCCTGGTAATAGCCTCATCCTCGCATTTCTCAATACACTTCCAGCAGCCAGTACAATCGAAGGTGGTATAAATGGGCTTTTCACAGTTGCACTCCTCAGCTTGCTCTTGGCTACAAACAACCCCAATGGCAGTTAGCCCATCTCTTCGGTAAATACCCCTTTCCTCCAACCTCTTTAAAGCTTTTTCATCACAGCCCCTAAGAACAGCGCCCAATCTCTTTTCTGGCCATTTAGCTTGGAGCAGGCGGACCGTAGCTGCCAATGGATACCTGGGTTCCAATTCCAAATCTTTCAATTCATCTATATTAGTGAACAGATACGGACCTACATGCCCCCATCTCTTTCTCAGCCCGATAACACCATCGTAACCATCTTTTAATAGCTGAGAGGCTCTCTCAATTATGAACTCGTTCATGGCTTACCCCTCTTTGAGATATTCACAGCGCAAACCTTAAGTTCAGGTATCTTAGCTTCTAAGTCTAACGTCCTGCTCGTAAGCACATTGGCTGCCGATTCAGCAAAATGAAACGGAATAAACACGACCCCTGGGGCAACTTTCTCAGTAATTGAGGCGCTTATTTGAATCTCTCCTCGTCTTGACCTTACTACTACCTTCTCTCTGTCTCCTACCCCCAGTCTCTTGGCATCCTGAGGGCTAATCTCCATAAATCCAGCGGAGACCTCACTATTTAGTGAGGGGATCTTGCGGGTCATGGTGCCAGTGTGATAGTGAAACATTAACCTGCCGGTGGTTAGCGTGAAGGGAAATTCTGTATCAGGCATTTCCGCCGGCTCCTTAAAGTCTATGGCAAAAAAGCGGCCCTTCCCTCTGGTGAAGGCTTCTTCATGCAGAAATCTCGTTCCTGAATGATCCTTCGTGAGACAAGGCCAAGCCAAAACCTTTCCCTTGTCTAATCGCTCGTATGAGATTCCACCATAGATAGGGGTGAGTTTGGCGATTTCCTCCATAATTTCTTTAGGTGAAGTATAATTAAACTGATTGCTGCCCATACTCTGAGCCAACTGGCTGATAATTACCCAATCTGGCTTACTATCCCCGAGAGGCTCGATTGCCTTTCTTAGTCTAAGCACTCTTCTATCCGTCGCCGTAAAAGTTCCTTCCTTTTCGGCAAAGGAAGTAGCCGGCAATACCACGCTAGCTTGCTGCGCTGTTTCGGACATGAATATGTCCTGAACTACCAAAAAGTCCAAAGCGCTTAATGCCTCATGGACATGGCTTATATCCGGGTCTGAAAGAGCAGGGTTCTCACCCATTATGTACATGGCTTTAACAAAACCTTCATAGGCAGCATCTATCATCTCGACTACAGTCAAGCCTGGTTTCTCGGTGAGGCTTGTTTCCCAAGCTGCCTCAAATCTTTCCTTGGCTACTTTATCCAGTACTGCTTGATAGCCTGCGTAAACATTGGGCAGTGCCCCCATATCGCAAGCCCCCTGAACATTGTTTTGTCCCCGCAAGGGATTTACTCCGGTGGATTCCCGTCCCACATTGCCAGTAAGCATGGCAAGATTGGCGCAGGATCGCACATTATCCGTGCCTGCAGTGTGTTGGGTAAGACCCATGCAATATACTATCGATGCCTTTTCTGCCTCACCATAAATGCGGGCCGCCCGTTGCAGATCCCCTGAAGAGACACCACTAACTTTCTGCACCTTATCGGGGGTATATTCTTCAATCTTTTGCTTGAATCCTTCGTATCCCTCGGTTCGCTGAGAGATAAACTCCTTATCCATTAGTCCCTCGGTAGTGAGTATATTCATGAAGCCGTTGAGAAGACAGACGTCGCTTCCTGGCCTGATTTGCAAATACACATCGGCAAAATTAGCTAACGGCGTCCGACGCGGGTCGACCACAATTAGTTTAGCCCCATTATCTCTAGCCTCTAAAATTCTTGACCCAATCAGTGGATGCTGCTCAATAGCGTTACTTCCAATAACAAGTATGCAATCAGCATTCTCAAGCTCAGGAATAGAATTTGTCATGGCGCCACTACCGAAGGAACTCGACAATCCAGCTACCGTTGGGGAATGGCAAAGCCGAGCACAGTTGTCAATATTATTAGTGCCGAGGACTGCCCGAGCAAATTTCATTAAAAGAAAGTTTTCCTCATTGGTGCATTTAGCTGAGGATAGGAAGGCTATAGAATCGGGACCAAATCGTTGTTTGCTTTCATTCAATTTTTGACTTATGATATCCAGTGCCGCTTGCCAGCTCGCTTGCTCAAATCGTCCGTTTCGTTTGATCAAAGGTGTCTTCAATCGTTCACCGTGGTAGACGAATTTATGGGCATTCCTACCTTTGATACACAACTTGCCTTCGCTTATCTCATCAGTCTTACACGGGATTAGACCGGCTATTTCTTTATTGAGCACCTCTAGGTAAAATTGGCAGCCACAGCCACAAAAGGGGCAGACAGTTAATATAGTATCGTAGTTCATACCCTTACCCCTCTCTTGTTAACAGGGCTCTCTTTTGCCTGCTTAATTAGCTTCTCCTTCATTGGCACATCCAAGCCAGGGATGTATTCAAATATCACCTCGCGCGGCTGACGGTGAATTAGGGATTGAATCGTTCGCAAGGGGATGCTCATAGGACAAGTAGCTTCACATTCACCACAACCTATGCAATAATCTGCCACATGGTAAGCTCTTATTAAATGGAACAAAGGGAAATTCGGTGGTATTTCCCCAGGTGAAATCCATTCCGGGTTTTCCAGCTCACACTCATCACATATACAAATGGGGCAAACGTCACGGCATCCATAGCACTTGATGCACTTACTAAGCTCCCGTTGCCAGAATTCAAGGCGAGACTTACTATCCATTAAGACGATTTGCTGCATGAGGGTCTCGGGGAGGTTCCCCTCCCTCTCCTCAGGCGGGAGTTCAGCAAATTGCCTCCGCTCGACAGCAATGTTGGTCACTCCTTGATTTTCCTTGTTCTCCTCCAGGCAAGCTTGGACGCAGTCCCCACACTGACTACACTTCGACTCATCTATCTTTATTCGGTCAACCCATAGCTCACCTTTTGCCTCTTTAAGCTCTGTTAAATCTGATTCGGCACAAAGACCACAGCCGTTGCAGGTTCCCAAGTCAACATATCTGGGCTTCTTTCTGACCTTAACCTTGAAGTTACCCACATATCCTGAGACATCAACCACCTCACTGTAGCTCAGCAGACTAATGTTGGGATGACGCCCCACCGAGACCATTTTGGGGGTCAGGATACAGGCAGAACAGTCAAGGGTGGGGAAGGTCTTGTCCAATTGTGCCATTCGTCCACCGATAGAGGGCTCCCTCTCTACCAGATAGACATGAAAACCGGCGTCAGCAATGGTGAGAGCTGCCTGGATGCCAGCAATGCCCCCGCCAACCACTAGGGCTTCGGGCTTTACTGGCACTTCACGAGCGACTAGAGGCTCCTGCCAGACAACACGGGCCACAGCTGCTCGGATCAGCCTCTTGGCTTTCTCTGTTGCCTTGGCACTATCGCTGGTAATCCAGGAGCAATGCTCCCGGATATTAGCCATGTCAAAATAGTAAGGGTTCAGGCCAGTATCCGCCAGGACTCCCTGAAAGGTTACTTCGTGCATTCGTGGCGAGCAGGAAGCAACTACAACGCGATTGAGCCCCAGCTCGCGTATGTCCTTTTTGATCATCTCCTGCCCTGGCTCGGAGCACATGAACTGATAGTGGCGTGCCACCACCACATTATCCAAGGTGCTGGCAAAAGCCCTTACCACCTCCACGTCCACCGTAGCCGCAATGTTAATGCCGCACTGGCAAATGTAAACCCCTACCTTAACTTCCGTCTGACTCATCTCTTACCACCTCACTCATACTGTCTGGAGTTGACGAAGCAGACCACTCACGGGAACGATGTTCTGGTCAAGCAGGAGCTCCCTCTCAGAAAGCCCAAAGGCCAGCCCTAGTAGCTGGGTTAGAAAGAGGACTGGCATATGTATCCGAACACCTAGTTGTACTGAAATCTCCCTCTGATAGGCATCCAGGTTCATTTGACACATGGGACAGACGGTTACAATGCAGTCTGCACCCTGGGCGGCAGCCAGGAGTTCTGACACTAGGCTCATCCCAATGGCTTTCTCCGTTGTCATCAGAATCCCGCCACAACAACGCGTCTTCCACAGGTAGGGGAAGGGCACGGCTCCCACCGCCTCAATTAGCCTATCCATGGAAGTCGGTAGATAAGGTCCATCGTATTCGCCGTAAGGTCGCACTGTTTGGCAACCATAGTAGGGCACCACCTTAAGACCAGAGAGATTCCTCTCTACCCTATTTGCTACTGCCTGTACGCCAATGTCATTGGCAATTACATCCAGCAAATGGCGCACCCGGCACTTTCCGGAGTAGCGCAAACCCGCCGCAGCCAGGATTTCCTCTAGCCTGCCTCTCAAAGGGGGCTCCCGCTGAAGGCGATGGTTTACCTTGAACAGATTGAGAAAACAAGAGCTACAGCTAGTTACCAGCTCCCGGTTTGACAACTCCGCCAGAGCCAGATTGCGAGCTGGCAGTGCCACGGAAAGCAGATAGCTCACTGACTCAATAGCATTGGCACCACAGCAATTCCAATCCTCCAGCTCAACAAGTTCAGAGCCTAGTTCTCTTATCACTGCCCTTGCCGAGGTATCATACCCCCGGGCTGTGGAAAGCAGGCTACAGCCAGGCATATAAGAGTATCTCATGGCTTTGCCTCTAACTCTTCAACTTTGCGGTAAATAGCCTCTATCTGGTCCAGCCCTCTGATGTTCACTGCTGAGGCATCTAAGGACACCTTTCCTTTGCGCCATAAGGTAAAACCGAGACGGGTGTAGCCCATTGCCCCCAAGCGCTTAGCCCTGCCAAAAAAGGTGGCCATCAGTTCAACTTCGTGCAGGCGACCGTGACGACGCACCGTGTCTCTGAAGGCCTCGTAAAAGCGGGCGCTGGAACTGAGTTTTTCCATCCCCATGCTAACTGCCATCCGTTTTAAGGTGGACATGGTCTCGGTGCAAGCAATGCCGCGAAGACAGCGCAGGGTACATAAATAGCAGGCAGTGCACAGCCAGAAACTGTTGCTAGTGAGAACCTCTTCCTTCAAGCCAAGCTGGATCAGGCGCCACAGTTGGCGGGGGGTATAGTCCATAGCATATGCAGTCGGACAGGAGGCGGTGCAAGTCCCGCACTGAATGCAGGTCAGTAACTTCTCCCGGTCTGGGGTAACCAGGTCAGCAAAAGTGTGGTCAAGCATATCCCTGGTAAGGTTGAAGGTCTTTTCTGCCATACCTTGACCCCCTGTTCTCTAGGAACTTGCCTGGAATCTTCCCACCAATACCCCGCCAAGAAACCGGGCGGAAGTCCCGGGTGCAAGCCCTTCCCACCACCAAACTCATTCTGAGTATTGCCCAAATCTACCTGCTAAAACAGGGAAAGAATACCCAGTTTTCACTGAAAAATGTACCAATTATGAGCAAAAAACGCCCCATTATTGCTGCAAAAAGGAAAGGGGGCTCCCTAAGGGAGCCCCCTTTCAAATAGCTACGTGCCTTCTTCAGCCTTTTTCTTTGCGCGGCATTTCTATCAGTCCTTTGCTGATGGCATACTTTATCAGCTCGGTGCGGTTATGGAAGCCTAGCTTCTCCATAACGTTTGTCCTGTGCCTGAGAACCGTCTTAATGCTTATGAAGAGCCTATCGGCAATCTCTCGGTTAGGGCGTCCCTCAGCAACGAGC
>JAUVXS010000043.1 GCA_030603485.1 Dehalococcoidia bacterium | reverse complement strand
GGGCTATTCAGAGGTATATGGAAAATCCCATATCGACAAAGATATTGCAGGGCGAGTTTAAAGAAGGAGATACCGTAGCTATTAGCTTGAAGGAAGACAACCTGAGCTTTGCTGTTCTGAAAACTGCTAAGGCGAAAACTAAATAGGAGATTGTTCAGCAACTCGCTCTCCTTCAAAACCCTTTATGTTTGCCAATCTGAGCTCTCAACTTCCTGTCACCCCCTTTGACGCCTGCGAATAAAGCTGGTAAGCTAAGCTCCGATGCACCGGAGAGAGGAGACCTGAAGATGTCTGATAAAGTAGATATGGATAAAATCGTTTCTCTGTGTAAGCGGAGGGGGCTTGTTTTCCCCAGCAGCGAAATATATGGTGGTTTAGCTAGCTGCTGGGATTATGGCCCTATGGGAGTGGAGCTTAAGCGCAATGTTAAAGACGCCTGGTGGAAATCGATAGTCCATGAACGGGATGATGTGGTAGGTCTGGACACATCAATAATGATGCACCCGGGGGTCTGGACTGCTAGTGGACACATTGATAGCTTCACAGATCCACTGATGGACTGCAAATCTTGCCATCTGAGGTGGCGTGCTGATGATGTAGAAGGGCAGAGATGTCCCAAGTGTGATGGTGAGCTAACCGAACCTCGCATGTTCAACCTGATGTTTAAAACTTTTATGGGTCCTGTGGAGGAGGAGGCAAGCACAATCTATCTCCGCCCCGAAACTGCCCAGGGCATATTCGTTAACTTTGATAGTGTAATCACCACTTCCAGGAAGAAGCTGCCTTTGGGCATCGCCCAGATAGGCAAATCTTTCCGCAATGAAATCACCACAGGCAACTTCATATTCAGGACCAGGGAGTTTGAGCACATGGAACTGGAGTACTTCGTTAAGCCCGGGACTGATGAGGAGTGGCTTGATTACTGGGTCAAGGAGAGGTTTGACTGGTATGTCAAACTGGGTATCAGGAAGGAAAATCTTCGCCTGCGCCAGCACGGCAAAGATGAGCTCGCCCACTATGCCAGGGACTGCTATGACATTGAGTACCTCTTTCCTATGGGCTGGTCGGAGCTGGAGGGTATCGCCAACAGGGGCGATTTTGACCTCACTCAGCATGCCAAGCATAGCGGCAAAGACCTCAATTACTATGATTCTGAGGCCGATGAGAAGTATGTTCCCTATGTCATTGAGCCTTCGGCTGGTGTCGACCGCTCCGTTCTGGCTTTCCTTATTGATGCTTATGACGAAGAGGAAGTCGAAGGAGAAAAGAGAACAGTGCTACACCTGCACCCTTCTCTGGCTCCCATTAATGTGGCTGTTTTGCCCTTAAGCAGGAACCAGAAGTTGACTCCCCTGGCTAAAGAGGTTTATAAGCAACTATGCCCCAGCTTCGTCACTGATTACGATGACTCTCAAAGCATAGGGCGAAGGTACAGGCGTCAGGACGAAATCGGCACCCCGTTCTGCGTTACCATAGATTTTGAGTCTCTAGAGGATAAGCAGGTTACCATTCGTGAACGAGACAGTCAGGGACAGATTCGAGTGCCTGTAGGAGAATTAAAGAAGGTAATAGAAGCTAAATTCAAAGGTGAGGCTTTTGACGCATCGCCACTGTGGGCCGCCAGGCAGAGGTGAAAAAGGAAGAGACGACCTATGAAGTTAGAAGGGGCTATCTACTGCGGAGATAATCACTATTGGATGTCCCGGCTTCCTGATGAGGTTGTCGACCTGTGCTATATTGATCCTCCGTTTTTCTCCAATAGAAATCATAAGATGATATTTGGAGACGGTGAGGAAATTCGCTCTTTTGAAGACAGATGGAAAGGTGGAATAGCGAACTATATTGATTGGATGCGGGATAGAGTTCAGGAAATTCACCGGATGCTAAAGCCTACGGGGAACTTCTACCTCCATTGCGACTGGCACGCCAGCCACTACCTGAAGGTGATGTGTGATGAGGTTTTTGGGTACAGGAATTTCGTCAATGAGGTCGTATGGTATTACGCAAGCGGAGGGGGAAGAGGAAGAAGATGGTTCAATAGGAAGCACGATACAATTCTGGTTTATGGAAAGACTAGAGACTACTTTTATGATGGTTTGGCATTGAAGGATACGAGGACTAAGGACGAAGGCAGTTTCGGTGGCTATTTCAAAACGGATAAAAATGGAAGAAGATACCAGGAAGTAAGAACTGGAGGCAAAACGTATAAGTATTACATTGACCAACCAAAGAATCCGGATGACGTGTGGATGGTTCCAAATATCCCGCAGAGGGATTTAACGGAGCGGATGGGCTACCCAACTCAAAAGCCCGAAGCTCTGTTGGAGAGAATAATAGAGGCTTCTTCAAATCCCGGGGACCTCGTCTTTGACTGCTTCTGCGGGTGCGGAACAACTTTGGTCGCTGCTCAAAAACTGGCACGCAGGTGGCTGGGGATTGATGTCTCGCCTACGGGTTGTAAACTGGTGCAGCATCGGTTGTCTAAACTGGGGGTTAGAACTGAGATTGTAAGCTTGCCTTGCACCATACAAGTACCAGAAAACACATGAAAGATGAAGGCGAAAACCTGAAGATGATGGGCAACACATAGGGGAACATATGTTACCACCCACGGAATTTCTCAGGAAACGACTGGAACAAGTGGTCGCAAGCAAGGCTGCACAAGGGTATGACACTGTCGAGCTGCTCGATGAACTCAAGCAAATCCCGGATAGCCATGATGCTCTTGCCACTTTTGCTAAGCGACTGCGCGATATTCCCTTCCGTAAGGACTGGCCCTATGAAGAACCCAATGACCTGCAGGCAATTTCGGATGCCTGCGACCCCAGCCGGCCTATGGGACGGCTGGCCGACGTCTCTGGCCAGGATATGGCACCGCGCATAGAGACGGCTTTCCTTAGTGCGGTCTGCGGGTGTATGCTTGGCAAACCGCTTGAGGTCGACCCGACAATGACGGAAATTCGCCAAGCAGCGGAGTCCGTTGGAGAGTGGCCGATTCGCGACTACATCAGCGGTGCATTGCTTGAGAAATTGGGTCGACAGCCCCCTGACTGGCATCACACGGTGCGCGAGCGAATTGCCTATGTGGCGCCCGATGATGACATCAACTACATGGTCATCGGCATGCTGATTCTTGAAAGGAAAGGGCTTGCCTTTACCAAAGACGATCTTTCCAACTTTTGGCTATACAATCTGCCACCCTCGTGGACCTTTGGGCCGGAGCGGACGGTGCTGATCAAGGCCGCTATCCACTCGCTAGCTCCGGAGTTCGGCGAATCCTCGGCTGAATGGGCAGAGTCCTGGAATCCTTCGGATGAAGCATGCGGCGCGGCCATTAGAGTGGATGCTTACGGATATGCCTGTCCCGGCAGACCGGCCCTGGCTGCCGAACTGGCCTGGCGCGACTCCAGTTTCACCCACCGGCGAACGGGCATCTATGGAGCTATGTTCATCGCTGCTGCTATCGCCGCAGCGTTCGTCGCTGACAAACCCCTCGACATCTTCGAAATAGCCCTCAAGTTTGTACCCAGACGCAGCCGATTTCACGCCATCGTGTCGGATTGTTTCCAGATGGTCGCCGGTTCGTCGAATTGGCTTGAAGGATACGAAAAGATACATACGAAATATGGCCAGTACAGGCATTGCAGCCTTTATCAGGAGTGCGGACTGCTCATCAATTCCGCCTGCTTCGCGACAGATGTCGGCGATGCCCTATGCAAGCAGGTATCTCAGGGATGTGATACGGACTGTTTTGGAAAGCTTATTGGCTCGATCATGGGCGCATACTTTGGCCCGGACTATCTTGAAGAACGCTGGCTGACTCCCTTCAATGACGACCTGCGCACATCGCTCGCTATTTTTTATGATCGATCACTTCGATCTGTTGCGAAAAGAATGGCAAGACTGCCTGCCACCATTGAAACGATGCCATCGCAGAATCAAGACCATGCCGAACCAGCGGGGCCAGGCGACACTTGATAGCGCGCCTGATCTGCAACGTTGTACTGAGTTATCACTCGCGTTTTGACACAATCTAAATGGGGAAATCCTTGACATTTCATACTGCCTCGTCATACAGTACATGCCTATAGAATAGGTATGGAAAATAGGTATAAAATAGACGTTACCTACTAATTCTGGACAGCACTATATCGGCTCTACAGAAAAGGCTTTAAGACAGTAGTTACCCATTTAACAAAATATCATAGCCATTTTCCAGCAGATGTGTGGCAAGGATTTTCCCTTGAATTTTTTACTTTGACAAGTTGCCAAAAGCACAGTATATTTTCAATAATCAATACAATAATATAGAAGGCAATGTTGGGCAGCAAAGCAATTGCATCTATTATGCGAAGGAAGAAGAAGCGCCACCAAATCACCGAAGTCATCATACAGGAATCGGCAGCAATTCAGTCGATGATTCCAAAAGAGGATGGCACCCTTTCTTTGCTTGACCCAGATGGCAAAGAGGTGGCACACACCCTGCATCATAGTGTTGCCTATTTAAGGGATTCTGGAAAACCCAAATGCCTGCGGTCGATCCCCATTAGGTCCAGCAGAGACCGCGTTGGCGATAATCCGTGGAAGAACTACGATGTGATTGGTTTTGTGGACACAAACAGCATAAAGGAGGGCGACCGCATTCTATACGTATGTTCACCGTCATTGCTCTTATGGCAAGACAACTCAAGGAGATTCGCCGATGTTCACCATGTGAGCCTACTGGTCGGTTATTGTGATGTGGGGATTAACCCGGAGCGAATCGGTTGGCAAGATTTCATACATAGATTAAACGCATCAGATGTATTGAAAGCAAGCGATGCGGCATTGCTTGTTGTTGACAGCGATAAGTCGGCCATAGATCGAATCAACTCAGGTGAAGAGGCAATTCACGATGGATGCCCACTGTCAACCAACTTCACACTGGCCTATGCAACATCGGATGGTGGTTCAGAAAGCTGGATAAACAAGGAAATGAAAAGGCGAGATCGTGTCGCTGCTAGGGCCCTTGAAAGAATCTCCAATGACTCTGCATTCTTGTCGAAGGTTCGATCAGCCGGAAAACTGTATGTTACGAATATCTTTGAGGCCGATGTATGATAGACATGCTGCCCAACAAGTCATTGGAGCTGACTGAAAGGGGTGTCCTCCCCTGTGCCTGTGCACATTCCCGAAAGTCGCTTCTGCGTCCGCTTTGCGCCCGAATAACGGTTGACTTTGAATCCTGCCATCATCTACACTGGCAGTAATGAAGTGGGCGCAAAGGGTTTTCCCGCTGGCACCCTTTCATCGGCTCAATTCGAACGTTAGAATTTTCATGGTTAATACAATAATATAAAAAGCAGTGTTCACCAAGAAGGAACATGAGGAATCGCCATGGCTAAAAGAAGGGCACCGGCAAAGGCGGGACACGGTTCTGTGGATGAGTGGATTCTGGAATATGAAGCCCTTTACCCCACGTATCAGCAGTACGTCGAACGCCTGAAGCAACTCCTCGAGCAGCTACTCTCCGCTCACGGAGTCCCCTATCACGCAATTGAGGCCAGAGCCAAAACCGTTGCTAGCTTTGGCGAGAAGTTGCAGCGGCCCGGTAAGGGCTACGAGAATCCCGTATCGGAGATACTTGATCTGGCTGGGTTGCGCATCATTCTCTACTACGTAGATGACGCATCAGGCGTGTCCGACATCATAGACACCGAGTTTGAGGTCGATGCCGAGAATAGCATGGACAAGTTCGAAGTGCTGGCGCCTGACCAATTTGGGTACTTGTCAATACACAAGGTGGTGCGCCTCAGTAAGACTCGAAGGGCCATGACGGAATGGCGTGCCTATGACGGTCTGCTAGCTGAGATCCAAGTCAGAACAGTCCTGCAACATGCATGGGCATCAATCTCTCACCGTCTGCAGTACAAACGTGAAACCGAAGTTCCGGTAGGAATTCGCCGCAAACTAATACGCCTATCGGGACTTCTTGAACTAGCGGACGAGGAATTCTCTGAGATACAGGCGGCGATCCAGACTACGAAGGAGGACATTGCTGCACGCATCGAAGCTAATGACGCCACACTCCTTCTCGACCTAGATTCACTCACCACCTATTTGACTGATGATCCCCTGCCGAAAGCGATCTTCGATGCGGTGGCTGCTACTGGCTTCAAACTAAGAAGTGCCGAGGCGAGTGGCACTTCGCAACTACTCAGAGTGTGTGAGATTGTAAAGATCAGCAGCATCGGCGAATTGTCCGCCGCTCTCTCTGACCTTAAAGGTAGTTTCACCGAGTTTTTTACCGTCCTGAAGCGGGAGTGGGGTTCTCATATGAGTGGGTCTCTTGGACACTGGACAGCTGTTTGTTTGGTCGGAAAGAATCAAGGGAAGACGATTACTGTGGAAGATGTGCCATGGAGCGCTACCGATTACACCGAAGCTATCTTCCGGGCAGGATCGAGCGTTTTTGGAAAGAAGACCAAGTAGGGGCGAACAAGCCGGATGTACGCGATGGCTTACAGCCGCGCATGATCCACAGCGTTATCAGTTTAATTCTACCTAATCAGCTTAAACTCGTTGACGTCCACCAGGCCTAAATCAGTCAACCTGAGCTCGGCGGGTGCGATTAAGGGGACACCATACGTATCTCTTGATGTAGATGAGGAGGTGATATAATCTTTGGAATTAAGTATAGTGTCTCCAAATTCTTTCTTAAAGGAGGAAATGATGCCTCACGTCATCGTGAAACTCTTACCGGGAAGATCAGAACAGCAGAAGGCCAGACTCGCCGATGGAATCGTTCGTGATGTTGTCGCCATCGCAAAGTGCGAAGAAAAGTCAGTTTCAGTGGGTTTCGAAGAAATCAAGCCAGAGGATTGGGCAGAAAAAGTTTACAAACCGGACATTCTCGACAGCCCGGAGAAGCTGTACAAGAAGCCAGGATATAACCCATTTAAATAACGCGGCAATTAAGGGGACATCATACATATCTCTTGATGTAGTTGAGGAGGCGACATAATCTTTGGAATTAAGTATGGTGTCTCCGAAATTCAGTAAACTATGCTAAGATACTAAAAGGGATTTTGTGAGGCAGAAAATGGAAACTAAATTAAACATGATTTACTGGAGAGGTGAGAAATTCTGGGTAGGGAAGTTACTTGAACACCCTGAGATAATGACGCAGGGGAAAACATTAGAAGAACTTGAAGATAATATGAAAGATGCCTATGCACTGATGACGATGGAAGACGTACCAGATGAGCAGCTGGTTAAAGAGCTTAAGTTATCAGTATGAGGAGGAAAGACCTCATCAAGAGGCTATCTGACGCAGGGTGCGTTCTTGTGAGACATGGCTCCGTCACGACCTATACAAAAATCCTGCCACAGGTAAAAAGCAGCCCGTTCCAAGGCATAACGAAATAGATGAATATCTTGCCCGGCATATCTTCAAAGAACTGACATAACAATTCATTCCAGCGGACGGCTTACAGCCGCCGCTGATTTCAGACGTTAGACCAAAACATAATGGCTTGGGAGGAATAGCAGTGAAGCGCTCAACATTAGAGTTGCTATGTTGTCCTAGTTGTCAAACTGAACTTACACTTCGCGATGAATCAGGTAATACAACTAGGAATGAGGGGGAGTTGTTTTGCTCGCACTGTGAAAGAAGCTATATCATTGAAAACGGCATTGTGCACTTTATCGATTCACAGGAACTGGAGGGGTTTAACCAACGTCTCGCTCGATTCTATAACAGATTTTCACGCTTCGAAACAATTATTGACTGGTTATCGTTTTTACCTATGGGTGGAGAACGCAAGGCCCGCACAGAGATCTTGCGTAGATTGGAACTAAACAATGGACGAGTGTTGGAGGTTTCGATAGGGTCTGGTGGCAATCTTCCTTACTTATGTGAGTCTCCAAAAGTAGGTGACGTATATGGCCTGGACATCTCATTGGCGCAGCTGACTAACTGTCACAAGTTGGTCACAAGCCGAGGATGGTCAGTAGATCTCTTCATGGGGAAAGCAGAAGAGTTGCCTTTTAAATCAGACTCATTTGACAGTGTATTTCACATTGGTGGCATCAACTTTTTTTCTGAAAAGAAGAAGGCCATTGATGAGATGATCCGTGTTGCCCGACCGGGAAGTAAAATAGTAATTGCTGATGAATCGGAACAGGTAGCCCGAGTCGTGGCTCGTTTCCTCCGTTTGTCGCGTTCAACTCAGAATAATAAAGTAGACGCCTCCGTTCCTGTTCATCTGGTTCCAGAAACAATGAAAGAGATACTTGTAGACGGTATTTGGAAAATGCATGGTCGGTATCACGGGTATTGTCTGGAATTCAGAAAACCGGGATGAGGAGATAGTCAGAGCTTTGTGTTCTGGTGGCAAACAATTTGGACCTGTGAGTCGGATCAAACAATAATACATGTGGTCTAATTATCCCTCACGTTTTAACACGATCTAAATGCGGAAATCTTTGACATTGCATACTGTGTCGTCATACAGTACATGCCTGTAGAATAAATATAGAAAACAGGTGTAAAAACAGAGCTTAGGCAAACCGAAAGCGGCAAGACCGGCATGAAAACCATCTCGAATCCAAGAGAAATGATGTGCGGCGCTTACATACTTGAAGTGGCGAATCCGGACGAAGCAAGCCGCATAATCTCAAAGTTCTCCGGATGTCCGAATTGGCCCGTGATAACGAAAGGTCCGAAAGAGAACGAGGTATTCATCCTTGCCATTGAGCTAAAAAGACAATGTCACGGGGATTTCTCAGAAGACAATAACTCCCTTGTGAAGATTCCCGAGCTTATCGGTGCAAAAAGGACACGATTCATTCGAATCCAGAATTGGGGGAATTTGCTGGGAGGCCACCATTTCAAAACTGGCTACTCCCATGGCGCGCCATGCAGCAGCGCCTGCGAGAAATGCCCTCTATTGCAATCTCCCTGCCAGGGTTGTCCCGCCGTGCTCGAAATATAGGAGGCATCTGCGAACAAGACTCAGGTTGCCTATCTCGCGCTCCAGCCGACCACAATATACGGAGTCAGCAACCGGGCCCGCAGCGGCTGAGTGCAGCGTTATGAGTGTAGAAGAAGGGAGGAAAAATGAACCAGATTAATATTCAATATCACAAAACTGAAATTGGGGAACTACTACTGGGCTCTTTTCGTGGCAGACTTTGTTTGCTTGGTTTTAGATACGAAAGAATGAGAACCACCGTTGACGATAGGATTAAGAAGGGCTTAAACGCCGGGTTTATCGAACAAGATGATGAAGTCCTGAAAAAAACGAGAAAACAACTGGATGAGTATCTTGATGGAACTAGAAAGGAATTTGACATTCCTGTGCTAATGGTGGGGACTGATTTTCAGAAAAGTGTCTGGAGTGCACTGATGAAAGTGCCTTATGGGAGTACATCAACATATTTACAAGTAGCAAAAGACATAAACAATGAAAAAGCTGTTCGAGCTGTTGGCAATGCAAACGGGGCAAACTCTATCAGTATAATTATCCCTTGCCATCGCATAATCGGAAGTGATGGAGAGCTTGTTGGATATGGTGGTGGATTAACTCTCAAAGAACGATTGCTAAAGCTGGAGCAAAGCAATACTGGTTTGTGTGATGATTAGATGAAGATAGTGAATGACAATGAAGCACCCGCCAATTCTTGAAACAGAAAGGCTGGTTCTGCGACCATTTCAGATAAGCGATGCAGCCAGAGTCAAGACACTGGCCGGAGCATCCGAAATATACGAGACGACCCTCAATATCCCGCACCCCTATGAGAATGGCATGGCTGAAAAGTGGATCGCGTCGCATGCTTCTCAATTCTACGAAGGCAACGGGGTGAATCTGGCAGTCACGTTGAAAGCGGACGGTCTCTTGATCGGTGCCATAGGATTGCACGCAACTCTCAGGCATCAACGTGCAGAGCTTGGATACTGGATTGGTGTACCATATTGGGGCAATGGTTATTGTACCGAAGCCGCAATCGCAATAAGCAGGTATGGTTTCAATGTCGTGAATTACCATAAAATCGCCTCCATGCACATGCAATGCAATCCGGCATCCGGTCGCGTAATGGAAAAGGCCGGGATGTGTAAAGAAGGCATTTTGATTGACCAAGTCGTAAAGGATGGCAGATACCACACCATGATTGTCTACGGCATAATCAACAGGGAACAAAGGCTTGCCGCCGACGGCGAAAATGCCGCTAATGATGTTTGACGTTCGGCTGCAAACCATGTCAAATGCTGCATAACAGTCACTGCATGGAAATCGAAGAGCTTGAGTCCGGGTACATGGAGTCGTTCTGGAGGTTTCGATAGGGTCTGGTGGTAATCTTCCTTATCTATTTGAGTCTCCAAAAGTGGGTGAAATATATGGCCTGGACATCTCAGCGGCGCAGCTTACTAACTGTCACAGGTTGGTCACAACCCGGGGATGGTCAGTAGATCTTTTCCTGGGGAAAGCAGAAGAGTTGCCTTTTAAATCAGACTCATTTGACAGTGTTTTTCACATCGGTGGGATCAATTTTTTTACTGAAAAGAAGAAGGCCATAGATGAGATGATCCGTGTTGCCCGACCGGGAAGTAAAATAGTAATTGCTGATGAATCGGAACAGGTGGCCCGGGTTGTGGCTCGTTTTCTACGTTTGTCGCGTTCAACTCAGGATAGTAAAGTAGATGCCTCCGTTCCTGTTCATCTGGTTCCGAAAACAATGAAAGAGATTCGTGTAGACGGTATTTGGAAAATGCATGGTCAGTATCACGGGTATTGTCTGGAATTCAGAAAACCGGGATGAGGATATAGTCAGGTTAATTCTACTTGATCAACTTAAACTCTACCACATCCACCAGGCCTAAGTCGGTCAGTCTGAGCTCGGGAATCACGGGCAAGGCCAGGAAGGAGAGGATGGCAAAGGGTGCTGGAGGCAAGTTGCCCAGACTGGCGGCAACCGCTTCCACCTTTTCATGCTGGGATACGACTACATCCAGCGGCTCGGGGGAAAGCAGGCCGGCGATGGGTAAGGGCAAAGAAGCGAGAATTTCCAGGTTGGCGCAAACAACCAGCCCGCCCTGTAATCTATTAATTTCCTCAATTGCCTTCAGGATGTCGAGGTCATTGGCACCCACCGCTATTATGTTATGGGAGTCGTGAGCCACTGACGAGGCTAACGCTCCCTTCTTCATGCCGAATCCCTTAACTAAGCCTACTCCGATGTTGCCGCTGGCCTTGTGCCGTTCCACCACCACCAGCTTCAAAATATCTCTTTCCACGTCAGGCATCACCACTCCATCCACAACTTTTACCTTTTCCATCGCCTTCCTGGTAACTATCTGTCCGGGGATGATTTCGATGACCGGGTAGCTTTCCCCAGAGGTTTCACCCTCACCTAGCCTCTCTCTTCGAGGGAGAGGAATTTTCAGCGATTTCCCCATAGGGGGCTTAATGCGTACCGTGTCTCTTAGCTCGAGAGTAACAGGGGGTGGGGAGAACAAGGGCTTGCCTTCCCTTGCCACCAGCTTTCCCTGGTAAAACACCATGTCTATTTCCAATTTAGCCAGGTCAGTAATAGTTATAAGATTGGCTATATAACCCGGGCCAATGCCTCCTCTATCATAAAGCCTGAAATACTCGGCAGCGTTAATCGTCGCCATTTGAATTGCCCGCACCGGCTCCAGACCTCTGCTAATGGCCTTTCGTATCACAGCGTCAATATCGCCTTCACGAAGTAAATCAGAGCAACTAAGGTCATCCACCACAAAGAAGCATCTTTTATAAGTATTATCCGTAACTAGAGGCAGAAGGGCGTCCAAGTTCTTCTCTGAAGAGCCCTCTCGGATCATGAGGTGCATACCCCGGAGCAACTTCTCCTTTCCCTCTTCCAGGGTAGTGGATTCGTGGTCAGAAAGAATGCCAGCGGACAGGTAGGCATTTAGCCCCTTGCCAGCGAGTCCTGGAGCGTGCCCATCAATAACCCTGCCATTAGAG
>JAUVXS010000007.1 GCA_030603485.1 Dehalococcoidia bacterium | reverse complement strand
ATAAGGCAATCATCATAATCAAAGATAATCGTTTTGAGTATGTGGGCACAAGAATAATAAACCCTCAGGATAGCGACATTATTGATTTGCAGAACCTTACTGTCATACCTGGACTCATAGACTGCCATCTTCATCTCGGTGGACTAGTCGTAGATAAACCGGGGAAAGCTATTGGCAAAGTCTCTTTGATAGATATGTGCTCATTCTTCTGGGATTATCTACGGAATTACACTCGTCGAAGGCGATTAGCAATTGAAAATGGGGTGACTACCATAAGAAGTGCTGGTGACCATTATCCTCATATTATAGGGCTTCGTGACAAGATCGCAGCAGGCAAACTTCTCGGACCGCGTATATTTGCTCCTGGTCCAATCATCACAGCACCTGGTGGGCATCCTGCAGATACCATATATAAGGGGAATCGCTATATTATTAAAAATGCTGTAAGGCAAATCGCCGATGCTAATATTGCTAGAGAGGAAGTCAGAAGTCTTGCTGAAGGTGGAGTAGACTGTATAAAGGCTATTTACTCTGATATTGATCCCATGAATATTACTCATAAAGTCCCTAAACTATTCCTCAATGTACTAGAAGCTATAGCAGATGAGGCGCATCAACATCATCTTAGATTAATGGTTCATACTGGAAGCCCAAAGGAAGCTATGGATTCTGTAAAGGCAGGAGCTGACAGCATAGAGCATGGGCTCCTACCTGGGGGAGATTCAACCGAGTTTGATGATGAGTTAGTCAAGATGATGCTAGATAGAGGAACTTATTTTGTTCCTACTTTAGCTACAGCTTGGGTTTATAAGGATAATTATCCAGATATTTTTTCCAATTTAAAGAAAGCTGTAAAGAAATTAAACGATTCAAGGGTAAATATTGCTGCTGGCACCGATTCTGGTACTCCAGGAGTTGTCATCGGAAAAGGACTTCACAAAGAGTTAGAACTAATGGTGGAGGCAGGAATGAGTCCTATAGAAGCAATCATGGCTGGGACGAGAAACGCTGCTGAAAATATAGGTAAGGGAAATGAGATTGGAACTATAGAAAAGGGGAAACTAGCTGATCTGATTATTATTTCTGGGAATCCTTTGGAGGATATAGAAAGGACGAGAGACATAAAAATGGTGATAAAAGATGGCGCGATTATGTTTAACCAGCTTAATTAATCGAATGAACCTCTATGGTGCTATTCTCGCTAATGTAATTAATATCACCACCATCTCAATTTTCATTGCCCGACTTCTGGGAGAATCAGAGATTGGCCACTGGATAGGTATCATAATCCAAGTCAGTATTATTCCGTTGTTTTACCTTCTTTATTCAGCCAGATCACTAAATAGGACTAAGATCTATTACATCTGGACCGGCCTTATGATTGCATTTATAATCGTTGAGTTTTTATTAGATTGGTACCCCAAAATCGATTTTAGAAATAATCTAATGATAGTTGTCCCATACGTAATGCTATTTTTCGGAGCTACTGGAGGTATGATAGGTGTGGCCAGTCTTGCAGGAAAGAGATGGACTGTAATTACTATTATATCATTCTTAATTATGTTGGTTCTTGCTTTCGTTCAAAGACAGATTACCGGATTATAAGATGGCATTATAGATGCTGTCTTATATAGAAACCTTGTTCAAAACCAAAAACGCGAACGGTATCGAGTATTTATACTCATGGCTGGACAAACATCCCCATGTTCGTGCAGTAGTAACTTGTTTGGTATTCGACCAGGAACCTTGGAGAGCTAAAAGACTAATAAATTGCAGAGGCGATTAAGCTAAGGCAGGCCCACAAACACTATCACTAAGCCTACCACTATCATTACCACACCCAAAGCTAATAAGCCAATCAATAGCTTCCTATTCATATGTAGAATCCTTCCGAGCAGATGGCTTGTATAATACTCGAACTCCAAATAAAAGGAAAGTACCGGTGCTATACTCAATAGCCAAGCATCAAGCACGCAGCACTATTACATTTACTTGTCTTTCATCGCTGGTAATAAGCGATTTGCAGAAATGGTGAATGCTATTCCGTTATAGGGAGAGTGAATGAAAAACAGCTCCCCTTTCCCAATTCGCTCTGGACTGCGATTTTCCCGCCATGGGCTTCCACCAAGCGCTTGGCGATAGTGAGCCCCAGACCACTGCCTCCGGTGACTCTGGCACGAGATTTGTCCACTCTATAGAAGCGTTCGAAGATATTAGGCAAATCCTCAGCAGGAATGCCTTCGCCAGTATCCGATACGCTAACCTCTACCCAATCACCTTGTGTTGTAGCAGCTACATTGATAGTACCCCCCTTATGAGTATGAGCCACCGCATTTTCCAGAAGGTTATGCAACACCTGGTTGACCCGTTGCCAGTCAATGTCAACCAGTGGCAGATTATCAGGCAGATCAAGGGATATCGATAACTCCCTTGCTGCCATCTGGGGCTGCCAGGGAGTTACTGCCTGCTTAACTAACTTGGCGATGTCTTCCGCCTGATAAACCAGCTTCAGTTTGCCGGCTTCGGCGAGACTTAGCTCCTGGAGTTCATCAACCAGTCGTGAAAGCAGAGCTGTCTCTTCATTGAGGGAGCGAATAGTAGCGACATTTGGCTTTATCACCCGATCGCGAATTGCCTCCAGATAGCCTAGAATATTGGAAAGAGGGGTTCTCAATTCGTGAGCAACATCAGCAACCAGATTCCGTCGTAATTGCTCGGCGTGCTCCAGGTCCGTAGCCATAGAGTTAAAGGCTTGAGCCAGCACCTTAACTTCGCCTTTGCCCCGGAATTTAACCCTCTGGGACAAGTCTCCCTGTCCCAATCGCCTGGCAGCCTTGGCAAGGACACCGATGGGTGACGACAGTCTCCGCGACAGGACAAAAGTCAATAACAAAGCGATGACAATTGCCAGCGAGCCTCCCAAGAGAAGAGAGCGATTTATTGACGTGGCTAGTCTTCGAAATGGAGCAACAAATGGTTCTGCCTTCGGGTCAGGGTTGATGTAAACTCTTCCCAGAAACTCTTCGAGCGAGAACAGCTCGAGAGGACCGTCTGATGAGTCAGTGTAGTTGGTCCCTATAAGTGTCCCCTGTGAATCAGCTATGACTGTCCCGTTGACACCGGTCAATATAATATGTGTCCCGGAGACGCCCAATGCTTCAACTACGGACTGGACGTCCTCCCAGCTTCGTCCTTGTCTCCAATAATGGAGATATAGCCTAGATTGTATTTGATCGGACCGATATTGCGCACTTATTTGCTCATATTCTTCCATTTCGACAGCGATGCGTTGACTGACGAAGAAATATATAGTGCCAACGGTCACCACTATTATCACTGCGAAAGCCAACAAGAGACGAAACCACAACCTATATATCACTGTTCCCCTCCGGCAAACTTATAGCCAACTCCATATACCGTCTTTATATATCTGGGGTGGCTGGGGTCTGTCTCCAGCTTTCGGCGTAGGTTGAGGATGTGAACATCAATGGTGCGGTCGAAACCTTTAAAATCGTAGCCCAAAGCCTCTTCAATAAGGCTTGCCCGGCTGAAGACTCTACCTGGCTCCTTGGCGAGAACTCCCAGTAACTTAAATTCAACACTGGTCAAACTCAGTGGTCCGCCGGCAAACCATGCTTCGTGTTTCGTAAAATTCATACTAAGTTCATCACGCTTAATCTCTTCAGGGCCACGCTCTCCGGGAAGACGTCTTAGCACTGCCCGTACCCGAGCCGCTAGTTCCTTAGGGCTAAAAGGCTTGGCCACATAGTCGTCGGCCCCTAAGCCCAGGCCCGTTAGCTTGTCCTGGTCAGTAGACCTGGCGGTAAGCATAATGATTGGTACATCGGATTTATGTCTGAGGACACGACAGACCTCAAGCCCATCGATGTCTGGTAGCATAAGGTCAAGAACAATGAGGTCGGGGCAGCTTTCTCGAGCCAAGCGCAGAGCTTCAATACCATCATAAGCAGTTAGAACCTGGTAGTCGTCCCGGTTTAAGTATAGCTTGACCAATTCCACAGTCTTTACATCATCGTCAACTACCAAAACCTTTTTGCCTGCCATCCGTAGTCTCCTGGCGATTCTTCACGCCTCCCACAATGTTATAACAGAAATGTTAAGAAATCAAAATGAAGGACTTCTTTCACACAGATTCTTCTTAACAAATTGCATAAACTATGGCCTAGCGTGAGCCGATACAATCCTCGTTGAATAATAAACCATATGTTATTGCCACCCCCGGGGTTTTTAGATTGACATGATTGTATTGGCGGTCTATAATCTTTTCTGGAACGAGATATACGACATGGAAATGAAATCATGCCCAGACCCTGACCATAAACAGCGACAGATTGCTATTTTCGTTCGATGGTGGTGGGGCTTGCCTTAGTATAAGTCTCTAATTGAGGCATGTGTGCCCCATGTCCACCGGACGTGGGGTTTTTGTTTATCTGTAACATGAGCGAAGATTTTACCGGGAGGCCGTCATTGGAAGCTTTGAATGAAGCTACATTCAAGGAGTTGCTGGAGACCAAGCAATACAGGGCATTGTGGGAGCGGCTAGCGGATTCAGAACCGGCACATATTGCTGACCTCCTGACCAGCATACCGGCAGACGAGGCAGTGATAGCGTTTCGCCTCCTCCCGAAGAGTCTTGCCATTTCTGTTTTCGACTATCTGGACGGAGCGTTTCAGAATCAGCTGCTTGGGGCGTTCAGTGACCAGACGGCGAGGAATTTCCTTGAAGCAATGCCACCTGATGACCGGGCAGAGTTGCTGGATGAGGTACCCGCTAAGGTAGCCCGCAGACTGTTACAGATACTATCGCCTGACCAACGCCGTGTCACCATGCAGTTGCTGGGCTATGAGGAAGGAACGGCCGGGCGTGAGATGACTCCCTTATTCGTAGACCTGCACAGCGATATGACTGTGACACAGGCTCTGGATAGAGTTCGGCGACTTGCCATCAACCAGGAGACTGTATATGAGTGTTATGTCATGGACCGCCGCCGCTATCTTACAGGCACCGTGTCACTCAAGGACCTGGTCATCGCTAACCCGGATGCCAGGGTGACCGATATCATGAAACCGGACCCGCCCTTTGTCTCTACCCATACCGACCGCGAGGAAGTAGCCAGTGAACTCCGTGAGCATAACCTGCTGGCAATTCCCGTGGTAGATGCAGAACAGCGCCTCGTCGGTATCATCACCCATGATGATGTGGCGGACATCATGGAGCAAGAGGCCACCGAAGATATCTATCGCTTTGGTGCAGTACCGGGTACAGAGCGGGGTTACTTTACCAGCCGTATTTTTGACGTTGTCCGGCGCCGGGGGGTATGGCTCCTCCTGCTTATCGTGGTGAACACGGTTACTGGGGCTATTATTGCCCGGCAGGAGTTGCTCGGCGAGATATTGATACTGGCTGCTTTTATCCCGCTATTGATTGGCACCGGCGGGAATGTGGGAGCGCAATCGGCCACCGTCGTTATTCGTGGACTGGCTACCGGGGAGGTGAAACCAAGACGTGCTCTGGCCGTAGTCTTGAGGGAGGCCGGAATAGGTTCTATCCTGGGCATTGTCCTTGGCGCAATTGCCCTGGGCTGGGCTTACATGCTCGGCGGGAATCCAAAAGTAGCTATCGTTGTGAGCACGACCCTGGTGGCCATCTCAGTAATGGCAACCCTGGTAGGTGGCGCTTTACCATTCGTCTTCCGTCTACTCAAGATTGACCCGGCTCTAGTGTCCGCCCCTTTTATAACTACGATTATGGATATATTCGGTGTGGCGCTTTACTTTGGGATTGCGCAGATGATACTGCGATTGTAATCAGCCTGTAGAGCGAAGCTGAAGCGCTCTCCTACGATGCTAAAGGGAGACTCGAAATGACGAATAGACTTGTCGAAGGCCCGAGGAGAAATTCGGGTATAAAGCGACTGCGGAAGCTGCGAACATCGCTCGCTAAAAGGGGACTAGACGCTCTGCTGCTTTCTCAGCCGGAGAACCTCCGCTACCTCTCTGGATTTGCCGGCTCCTCAGGATGGCTACTCATCTCAGGACAGAATGCGATTCTAGCTACTGACTTTCGCTATATGGAGCAAGCTAAGAGAGAGTCACCGAATTTTGAAATTATCCAGACTAAACGAGAGTTACCTGACTGGCTTCTTGGTTTGGTCTCTGATTTGGGGTGGCATAAATTAGGCTTCGAGGCAAATTTTGTTTCTTATGAAAGTTATCACAAGCTCAGTGAAGCCATAGCGACAAAGCAAGTCAACCTTGAGCTTGTTCCCACCACTGGCATAGTAGAGCAGCTTCGCTCCATAAAAGAGCCTGAAGAATTGGGGTTTATCACAAAAGCAGTTGAGCTAGCTGATGCCGCCTTTGAACAGGCAAAGGCAATAATTCGTCCTGGCATAACGGAAAAAGAGGCAGCCTGGGAGATAGAAAAACTACTTCGCCAAGAAAGGAGTGAAGGAACGCCCTTCGAAATCATTGTGGCTTCAGGCTCAAATTCAGCTTTGCCCCATGCCCAACCTACAGAAAAAATAATTCACTCTGATGAACCAGTGTTGATTGACATGGGAGCCAGAATTAACGGTTATTGCAGCGACTTCAGCCGTACTTTATTCTTGGGCAAAGCAGACAAAACCCTACGGGAAATCTATAATATAGTTCTCAAAGCACAGACCGCGGCTATAGAAGGAATTGAATCAGGTATGGATGCTTCCCAGGCAGACCAATTGGCTCGAAGCGTTGTTGAACAAGCTGGTTATGGGGATGCCTTTGGACACGGCCTAGGACACGGTGTTGGGCTAGCGGTGCACGAACTTCCCACGCTTGGCTCTAGCTCCGCTGATTCACTTGCAGATGGCATGATTTTTACCATAGAACCGGGAATTTACCTTGCGGGAAAAGGCGGTGTTAGAATTGAAGATATGGTAGTTTTGGAAAATGGCAAGGCTAGAGTGCTTAACAAGGCAAAGAGGGATTTGTTATTCTAACATGGAGCGGAAAACTCAGAATGACAATTCACTCTCAATAAACACGGAGGTTACTAAATGATTGATGCCGGAGAATTGCGAAAGGGAACTGCCATAGAGCTAGATGGCGAAATATACCAAATTCTGGAATACCAACACGTTAAAATGCAACAAAGACAGCCTGTAGTCAAGTTGAAACTTCGTGATGTTCGTAGCGGGAATGTCGCCGAGAGGAATTTCCAATCCGGGGATAAAGTTACACCGGTATTTTTGGAGCATCGCCCAGTCCAGTACCTTTATAACGATGGTGACCTCTACTACTTTATGGATAATGAGAGTTACGAGCAGATTATGTTACCTTCTGCTCAGATAGGTGAGGACACAGATTATCTAAAAGAGGGACTGATGCTAGAGATTTTGACCTGCAAGGGGGATACAGTAAACATAGAAATTCCCAATTCGGTAGAGCTTCAGGTTACGGAGACAGAGCCTGGCTTCAAAGGGGATAGAGCCACAGCGGGCACTAAAGCAGCTAAACTAGAAACAGGAGCAACCATCCAGGTTCCTCTCTTCATTAATACAGGCGACATCATCAAAGTCAATACACGCACCGGGGAATACCAAGAGAAAGCAGGCTAATAGCACTCAATTAGCCTTTCCCTCATCAGCAATGCTGGCTCCGTTCCCCCAAAAGTTTTCAACACACTGAGGCTGTACGGATTTAGCTACAGACTTCAAGGAATCTGATATAATCAGGTAACGGGCAAAAGCCCAATAAATTAGGCTCACAATGACAAAAAGCGAAGTGCTTGATGAATCAAGCAACTACAAAAATCTAGATGACGAGAGGGACAGAGCCCGGAATGACCGATAGGCAATAACAAGATTAGGCAAGCTAATTGATTAAAGCTGATTTACACATTCATACCTGCTACTCCATAGATTGTCTCACGCCTATAGAGCGAATAGTTGACCGTTGCCTGGAAATAGGCATAAATTGTATTGCCGTAGCTGACCATAATACTATTGCTGGTGCCTTGAAGTTAAGGGAATTTGCCCCGTTTGAAGTAATCGTTGCTGAGGAGATCTTAACGCCTATGGGTGAAATCATGGGGCTCTTTCTTAGTGAAGAAGTTTCCCGGCGATTATCCCCTCAGGAAACAATATCCCAAATCAGAAGCCAAGGCGGTCTAGTGGCTATTCCTCATCCATTTGGCAGGTTGCTGCCCTGGAATGCTAACCCACTAACCTCAGCAGAAATTTTATCCCAGGTTGACATCATTGAAACTTTCAATTCTCGTACGCCATTTTCCGATAGCAATGCCAGAGCATGGAAACTAGCCAAAGAACAGGGAAAGGCTGCCAGCGCTGGTAGCGATGCCCATACTTTGGGCGAAATTGGCCGAGCATATGTGGAAATGCCCGAATTCGATGGACCGGATGACTTCCTGAATTCTTTAGCTCAGGGCAAAATATTCGGGCAAAAATCTAGCTATTTGGCTCATTTAGCCAGCACGTGGGCCAGGACAAGGAAATATATACTTGGAGATTCTTCGCGGAGTTTACCCTGAGCGCTAGGAGATTGCTTCGTCCCGACAAGTCAGGGCCCGCAATGACAAAAGGCAAAGGGCTCAAAACGATATGAGTGAGGAGGGTAAAGCAGGCTTTTGCTGAACATTGGTTGGTTTTCCACAGGGAGAGATGAAGCTGCCCGCCAGCTTTTGCAAGCTGTGCAGGATAAGAGCTACAGCGGGGACGTTAATGGAAAAATCAGCTTCGTTTTCAGCAACCGAGAACCTGGCGAGTCGAAGGAAAGCGACCTGTTCTTCGAGCTTGTTCGGAGCTACAACATTCCCCTTGTTTGCTTCTCGCACAAGAAGTTCAAGACTGCTAAAGAGGAAGAAGATTTGGGTATCAAGAAAGAGTGGCGTAGCAAATACGATAGAGAGGTACATAAGAAGATTAAACCATTTGCTCCCGACCTTTGTGTTCTTGCTGGCTATATGCTCATCGTGAGTGAAGAGCTATGCCAGAAATACGATATGATTAATCTTCATCCTGCACCCCCCGGTGGGCCTACGGGTAGCTGGCAAGAGGTAATTTGGGCGTTGATACAAAATAAAGCCGAGACAACCGGGGCAATGATGCACCTGGTAACCCCCGAATTAGATAAGGGACCGCCAGTAGCCTATTGCACCTTCCCAATTAGGGGCAAACCCTTTGATACATACTGGAGGGAAATAAAGGGGCAGCCCACCGAAGAGATTAAAAAGAAACAAGGTGAAAATAATCGCCTGTTCAAGCTCATCCGTCAGTACGAGCTTGCTAGAGAATTCCCTCTTATCATCTTGACATTACAAGCTCTGAGCCGGGGCGAGGTCAGCATAAAGGACCGGAGAGTAATTGATACTAAAGGAAAGTCGATCAGTGGCTATGACCTTAGTGGTAAGGTAGATGAGGAGGTGAAAAAAAACTGAGATGAACTTGATTTGCTTTGACCTCGAAGGCCCCCTAGTTCCCCAAGATAACGCCTATGAACTGATGAAGCTATTCCCACGTGGCGGCAAGATTTTCGAAGTCATCAGCCGTTATGATGATTTGCTGACTTTAGAAAGTCGACCTGATTATGAGCCGGGAGACACACTTGCTCTCATCACTCCTTTCCTTGCTTATCACGGAATAGAAGAGGAGCAAATCGCTGCTATGGGGCAGAAAGTTGGGTTAACCCCGGGGGCAACTGAATTAATCTCCAAACTTAAATCTCGAGGGTGGTACATATTTTGTATCAGTACCAGTTATGGACAATATGCCTTCCCCATCACACAGAGACTGGGTATACCCAGTGAGAATGTGGCTTGCACTTCCTTTCCCCTTGCACAGATTCGCCAACTATTAAGACAGGATGAATTTGCCCTACTGGAGCAGACAGAACACGAAATTGTGAATCTTAATCCTTTTACTGACGATACCAGAATAATGAAATATCTGGACGATTTTTACTGGCAGAAATTGCGCCAAACAGGTTCGGGAAGAATCATAGGTCAGGTGAAACCAGTAGGAGGGAGGCGCAAGGTGGAGGCACTGGAGAATTTTAGCACCAGGATGGGAAAACCGCTTTCTCGTTGGACGGTGGTAGGGGATAGTATCACAGATTTCAAAATGCTCCGGGCTGTGAACAAAGCAGGTGGTTTAGCCATTGCTTTCAATGCTAATGAATACGCCTTGCCCCATTCCACTCTGGGTCTGGCATCGGTAAGTCTATATGATTTGTGGCTGGTTCTGGAAGCATGGGAAAAAGGTGGGCGCCACGTTGTTGACAGAGTGGTCAAGGAAAAGGAGGTGGCTGGAGGGACAGGGGATAAAGAATGGTTCCACTGGATACCTGAAACAAAAGACATAACTCAGGCATTGGAAATCCATAAAAGGATCCGACATCTGGTTAGGGAGGAAGCTGCCAAACTAGGTTAATATAGATTACTTAGTCTCGCCTTCCCGTCTCACGGAAGATCCACACGAGGGTGACAATAGCGATTAGGGAAACGACGATGATGGTAATTAAGCCCGCTTTGCCCAACCCACCGAACCCTTCACTTGTGGCATAGACCACAGCACCCGCCTCCATCCAGTCTGGCATTCCAGTTATCATCCTACCAGTTCAAACTATAAGATACCTCAACCCTTACAGGCAGCACGATTCAGGCGAGTTAATTTGACCATACCCTAGACGCTATCAGCTTTATTTCTTAGCTGGCTTGCTAAGTATCTCGTCTACAATGCCGTATTCCACTGCTTGTTCAGCGCTAAGATAAAAGTCTCTGTCGGTGTCATGGACAATCTTTTCCACCGGCTGGCCTGTGTGCTTAGCTATGATGTTACGTATCATTTCCTGCATCCTCATGATTTCTCTGGCGGCAATTTCAATATCCGCCGCCTGCCCTTGAGCACCACCGATCGCCTGGTGCAGATGTATAGTCGAATTGGGCAAAGTGTACCTCTTCCCTTTAGTCCCAGCACAAAGAAGCAAGATGCCCATGCTAGCTGCCAGGCCAACACAAATGGTGGATATAGGACAGCGAAGAATCTGCATAGTATCATAAATGGCTAAGCCAGCGCTGATAATGCCACCAGGGCAATGAACATAAAGGTTTATGTCCTTTTCTGGGTCTTCTCTTTCTAAGTACAGCAGCTGAGCAATAATAAGATTGGCTATCTGGTCGTTGATCGGCGTGCCTAAAAAAACGATTCTCTCTCTGAGCAAGAGAGAGTATATGTCGAAAATACGTTCTCCCCGAGCACCGGACTCGGTCACTGTAGGAATTATAACTTGAGATATTGTTTCCATCATTCCCCCTTTGTCATATTTTCAGCATTGCCAATGGCTATTTGTGATAATCGGTCCATCGTCTTCTGCGTACGTAGAGACTGCTCAATTGATTGCCTGACCTGGGGCAGTGAGAAGAACTGCCTTGCTCTTTCCTTATCCTCAGCATCATTGACAATCTCATCTACTTTATTATCTACCTCTGAGGAACTAATTTCAATCTTTTCCTCTTCAGCTAATTTTCCTAAGACAAGACCCTGAATAAGCCGCTTTTTCGCTATAGGACACAGTTCTTGTTTAAGTTCTTCTTCTGTTTTACTAGTCTTCTTCAGATAATCCGCTAGCTCTTTGAAACCAAAGCGCTGTGCCTCATCCCTGAGAAGCCCGGTAATTTCCTCTTCCTCCAAAATAGAGGGATAGTCTACTTCGCTGATTTCCACCAGAGCGTCAAGTGCCTTTTGCCCCAACTCCAAGCGATTCTTAGCTTCGGCTTTGGCTTTTAAGTCAGCAGTCACTTTCTTCTTCATATCCACCAGGTTATCATAGCCGGCACTCTGAGCCAATTTGTCATCAAGTTCTGGCAACTGCTTCTTCTTTATTTCGGTAACAGTGACTTTGAAAGCGCCTTCTTTACCACGCATTTCTTCAATGGGGTAGTCATCAGGAATAGCCAAGCTGAAAGTCCCTTCCTTGTTTTTCTCAGCGCCCTGTAAATGAGAGGCAAATCCAGGTACAGGTGAACGTGAATCCTTATTCACCTCATATAATATGTCTTTGTGATTCAACCAGGGTTTCCCTTCCACATCGGCCTGGATGTCCATAGTAACTAAGTCACCCAGCTCAACAGAACGGTCTACAGGCACCCGTGCTCCTTGTCTTTCCCGGAACTCTTCCATGGCGGCAGTAACTTCTTTCTTGGCAATTTTCATTACGGGGTGGGGCTCCAGCCTTACGCTATGATAATCGCCAAGCTTAACTTCAGGTTTGAGAGACACTATAGCCTTGAAAACCAAAGGTTCAGCTTGAACAACTTCTATTTCTGGTCTGGCAATGGGTTCGATTTTCTGAGACTCGATCGCCTGTTTGTAAAGCTGTGGTATAAGATGCTCAAATGCCTCTTCCTCCAAATTCTCTTTTCCTATGTGCTGCACCAGAATGGCCCGCGGTGCTTTTCCTTTGCGAAAACCGGGTATGGATACCTTATTGACCAGGTGATGATAAGCCTCGTCCAGTGATTTATCTAACTCACCGGTTTCAGCCTCAATAGTGAGAACTGCCTGGCAATTCCCCGAATTTTCTGTGCTTACTTTCATATACCATGCTCCTTGTCATTGTGAGTGAAGAATATCGTGCTTTAGCTTAAGGTTTAGCTCGTCAAGCTGATGCTTATCAACATAAGAGGGGCTGTCGAGCATCATATCAACGGCACTCTGATTTTTGGGGAAAGCAATAACCTCCCTTATGTTCCGCTCCCCGGCGAATAACATTACCAAACGGTCCAGTCCTATGGCAATACCACCATGCGGCGGTGCTCCATATTCCAGTGCCTCTAAGAGTCCTCCAAATCGATTCTCTGTTTCTTCCTTACTGTAACCAAGGAGGCTAAAGATTCTTTCTTGAAGCTGACGATTGTGAACCCTGATACTGCCGCTGCCGAGTTCACAACCATTGCACACCACGTCATAATGTTGACCATAGACCCTGGCTGGTTCTGTATCAAGAAGCGGCAGGTCTTCTTCTCGAGGAGCAGTAAATGCATGGTGCATGGGTTCCCAACGACTCTCAGCCTCGTTCCACTCCAAAAAAGGAAGATCACCCACGAAGGCAAAAGCCAGTAGGTCAGCATCAGCCAGATTGAGCCGACTTGCCATCTCGCGGCGTAACTCATCCAGTGTCTTGTTTACTACCTCCAGTTTATCAGCTACGATAAGCAAAAGGTCACCGGGCTTTGCTTCAAATCTATCGGCGATTTCCTTCAATTGGCGAGGAGTCAAATATTTAGCAGCCGCCGATTTTACCTCATCCAAAGTTATTGCCTCTCCTGTAAAAGCCATGGTCATTAAACCCTGGGCACCACAACTTTTCGCTAAATTTATCAATTCATCAAGCTGATGGCGAGTATAATGACCACAACCAGGGACGCATATTCCCTTCACCTTGCCACCATAGTCGATAACCGAGCGAAAAACTTGAAACCTGGTGTCTGTGGCGATATCAGATATATCCTTAAGCTCCAGGCCAAACCTGATATCCGGTTTGTCCGTGCCATACTTCTCCATCGCTTCTTTATAGGAAAGATACGGGAAGGGCTTTAATACCCGCATATCAGGTTTAACAGTCTCCACAAGCGAGGTGAAAAGTTCCTCCATGAGCTGCAATATGTCCTTCACCTCGATGAAACTAATTTCCATGTCAAGCTGGGTAAACTCAGGCTGGCGATCTGCCCGGGAGTCTTCATCCCTGAAGCAACGAGCTATCTGGAAGTACTTGTCAAACCCGGCTACCATGAGGATTTGCTTGAGCTGCTGTGGAGATTGAGGAAGAGCATAAAACTTGCCGGGATGGATACGACTGGGCACAAGGTAGTCCCGGGCTCCCTCTGGCGTACTCTTAATCAAAATAGGTGTTTCAATTTCAACAAATCCTTTAGCGTCGAGGAAGTCACGAATGAATTTTATCGCCCTGTGGCGCAACAGAAGATTGTCCTTCATCCTCGGTCTTCTCAGGTAAAGGTAGCGGTTTTTGAGGCAAACTGATTCTTCAACTTCTTCATCTTCATTTATATAGAATGGTGGAGTTTTCGATGGATTAAGGATGACACCCACTTCCGCTATGACTTCAATATCTCCAGTAGCCAATTTGCGATTCTCCGTCCCTTTAGGGCGGGGAACAACTTCTCCTGTAACTTGAATCACATACTCACTACGGAGTGAACCAGCTACCCCGTATGCCTTTTGTGATACCTGAGGATTGAACACTACTTGAACTATGCCTTCCCGATCACGAAGGTCAATGAATACCTTCCCGCCATGGTCACGACGCCGGTGTACCCAGCCAGCCAGAGTTACCTTCTGTCCGGCATGATTTTCCCTCAGTTCACCACAGTTATGGCTTTTGAGCAAAGATACTCTCCTGTTCCAGATTGGTCATTATAGCTCAAAAAAGGCTTACTTTCAATTGAGTTAATTGAGGTTGTTTAAAAATGTAGTTGCCCAATTTATTGGGCCACGCGCCACGCATACCTGTGCCGAAGACAGTCGGCTACAATTGCTGGTTAGGCTTGAGCCTCTGAAGACTGGGTGATCCTTGCGATTGTGCCTTGCGAAACGGCGCACAAATTCTCCTCGCCCTCACCAATCACGAATACATCACAACGGCAAACAGCCTGGGTCTTGCTCGAATAGATGACTGTTGCTCTTGCAATCAAAACTGTCCCTATAGCGGGCCTCAAATAGTTGATCTTGTACTCCGACGTCACAACTGCCGGGCCAAGGACACTTCCGCCCGCAAAAGTAAGGGCATTACCTGCGACATAACTGATGACACCTCCGTGCACAAAACCGTGCTGCTGTTTCAATTGATGAGTGATCGGAACGGTCAGTTCAGCCCACCCCGGCGAGTAGCCTGTTAGTTCTGCGCCAACAAGCACACTAAAAGGTTGTGACGCCAGGGCCTGTTTTCCTAACTGCAATGAATCATCCATGCTTGGCCTCCAAATATACGAAAAAGCTTAACCCCAAAATCAGCAGCGATTGTTAGTCGTCTGTATCAGCCAGTTGTTGTGCGTTAAATCCATTCAAGGTCTGTATCTGTTAGAGGACCTCCAGCGTTCCCCGTATTCAAAGTGCCGGAGGGTTCCACCAACATCACTGTCCATTCTGTATCACAAATAGGTTTATGTTCGACACCTTTGGGGACAATTATCAACTCGCCTTTTTTTAATTCGAAGACTTCTTCACGAGTGGCAAGCTTCATTTGACCTTCTACAACGAAGAACATTTCATCTGTTTCTTCGTGGCTATGCCATATAAACTCACGTTTTGCCTTTACCAGCTTGAATTGGTAGTCATTCAACTCAGCTATCAGCTTGTACTTATGTCGCTCTTCGATCAAACGAGCCTTTTCCTCAAGATTTACTACCCGCATTTGCATATTGTACCGCGCACAATACAAATTTCTATATTATTATGTTAAATTGTAAAATCGTAGTGCATTCTTAGCTGCTCGCCAAAGCATTGAGCTAAGGAGTCACGGCTCCGCTAACTCCTGAAGAACGGCTAACACATCCTGTTGAGGCACGTCACCACGAACTACCGCTTTGCCGATGTCTTGTAAGAGCACCCAGCGAATTGCCTTTCCTCTCACTTTTTTATCCAGTTCCATGGCCCTAGTTATTCCGGCTAGGCTCAACTTGAGATTGCTCCGCTCCGCTCGCAATGACGTGGGTAAGCCGAATTTTTCTAATAGGGCTTGTTGGCGTTCCACTGCCGCTGAAGGCAAAAGACTTAATCGCTGACTGAGCTTAGCAGCACCCATCATGCCAATGGCCACCGCTTCGCCATGAAGGAATCGCTTATATTGTGTAGTTGCTTCCAGACCATGAGCAACGGTATGTCCGTAATTTAAGATAGTGCGTTTCCCTGCCTTTTCTTTTTCATCCTGACTGACGACCTGAGCCTTGATGGCAGCGCTACGGGCAATAGCCTGAGTGATCATCTCTGGCTCTAGTTTTGTCAGACTATTAACACTGCTCTCGAGAAATTGAAAGTATTCCTTATCCAGAATCAAGCCGTGCTTGATAACCTCAGCCCAGCCTGAGGTTAATTCACGTTGAGGCAGAGTGGTGAGAGTCTGAGGGTCAGCCAAAACCATGTCAGGCTGATAGAAGGCACCAATAAGGTTTTTCCCCTCAGGATGATTAACGCCGACCTTACCTCCGATGCTGGCATCAACCATGGCTATCAAGCTGGTGGGCACTTGTATCCAAGGTACGCCCCGTAGAAAGGTTGCGGCGACAAAACCCGCCAAGTCACCTACCATGCCACCACCCAGGGCGATGATAATGTCGTCTCGCTCCGCTCGATGCTCGACAAGGAAATCATAAATCTTAATAGCACAGTCCATGCTTTTCGTTTCTTCACCCGGCGGCACCACAAAAGAACCAACGGCAAAGCCGGCATCCTTGAGGATCCCCTCAACTTTGCTGCCATAAAGAGAGAAGACATTTTCATCGCTAATTATGGCGGCAGTGCCAGACAAAGCAGCTTTTTTCATCTCTTCACCTAGCTTGTCCAATACACCATAACCAACAAAGACAGGATAAATTTGAGTCGCAGTCTCTACCAAGCAGGCAACGTCGTCGTTTGCCTCTAGCTGCGAGCTTGGTTTCTTCTCCCTTGACGGGAGAGGACCAAGATCAGGGTGAGCAACACGAAGCAATCTCCAAGCTTTTATCGCTTCCTCAGCCACCTGCTCGATGTCCAGATTGTCGGTATGAACCGTCCAGTCAACATTAGCATAGTAAGGTTGTCGGGAGGCCTTAAGCTGCCTGATGCGTTCCAAGGGGTTATCGCTAGCTAAAAGGGGGCGAACTTCTGTCTCAGGATGACGAGCAGCCTCGTGGAATAGGCGCTCATAGATTGTGTCAGGTTTAGCCTCCAGGCACACAATCAACCCACTTTTGGCAAGCAATTCATAGTTTTGCGGGTCAACTATGGCACCACCGCCAATAGCTATGACTATTTGCCTTTGCTGGCAAGCTTTCCTAATCTTCTCGTGTTCCAATTCCCTGAACCTGCCCTCCCCATCCTGGTGAAAAATCTCAGCGATAGGCTTGCCAGTTTGTTTAACTATCGCATCATCGGTGTCAATGAAATCCCAATTCAATCTCCGGGCTACCTCTTTAGCCACCAGAGATTTACCGGTGCCTGAGAAACCTGTGATAATGAGATTGGTTATCCGCCTGTCTAATTTCATCTGGTTATCTTCGTCAGTATATTGAAAAATCCAGATTAGAGCAAGAATTAACTTTGTACGAGATTGCTTGCCACGGACTTCGTCCTGGCAACGATTTCAATAATCTTGCTGTGGCCCAACCTGTGATACTGACCTGATAAGTGAAAAACCTTTCAGATTTTTGGGAGCCTTACCTGTTATGGTGAAGGCCAGAATAAATCAACTGAAATGTCTGCTTAGTCGAAACCGAGCCAGGTGGTGATGTTCTGTATAGGCTCCCGCTCAGTTTCCACTTTGTTCGCAGGAAAGTCCCAGTCAGGGTAGCCAATAGCGATGGCCGCTATTATCCGCTTGGACTCCGGTATGTGGGCGTATTTTCTTAACACCTCCGGATACATCGTTCCCTGGTCTTCGATGCAGGTCCCCAAGCCAAAATATAGCGCGCTAAGACAGATAGTCTGTATCACAGCGCCAATGTCGAGCAGCGGCCCACTTTCGCTCAGACAGCGATCAGTGGAGACGATGATTGCCGCCGGGGCATCGAAGTAACGAAATCCTCGCTCCATCCATTTTGCCCTTTTCTCCTTGTCCTCCCTGGATATGTCCATAAGCTGAAAAAGCTGCTTGGCGAGGTTTACCTGGCGCTGGCGATAAATGCTCTCCACTGGCCAGCTCACAACTATGTGCTCGGTATTGGATGGCGCTCCGGAGTTGAGCAGCGCAATGTTGCTCCGTCTTACATTTTTCAAAGCATCACCAGTGAGCACGGTGAACTCCCAGGGCTGGGTGTTCATAGCAGACGGGGCACGGCTCGCCAATTCCAGAATTTCTTCTAAAATCTCTTTAGGCACAGGGTCAGGTTTATAGCCCCTGACACTCTTGCGCTTTTTCACGGCTTCGATGATGTCCATAAATTTGCTCCTTTTCCGTAACAGTTTAGTTTTTCTAAAAACCTAGCCTGCTATTCCCCCACCTTACTTTGTCAAGTATTTTTCAGTTGGATATCGATGTCAGCCCGATATCCAGGACCTGTATTTGAGCCCTTCCTATATTATAGGTCAGCGGTGATGGGTTCTGATTCGTAAATCCTCTCCTCCGCCAGCTCTTCCTGGGTAAGAGGAACGTCGGCTTCAATATCTCTGCCCTCAATTAGTTTCGCCAGGATTTCTTTATAGTATTCATGCTGGATTATTAAGTTCATGATTTCGCTGCTACCGGTCCAGATCATGGCAAGTCTGGCTTCCCTGAGTGCCCGTTCCACCGGGTAGACATTGGTATACCCAATGCCGCCGAGTATCTGCATGGCATCATTCACCACTTCCCAATGTGTCTGGGTAGCCAGTTTCTTCACTTCCGACACCAATCTCCTTTGATAGCCTGCTGTACCTACTCCGTCATCGATAGTCTTAGCCACAGCGTATGCCAGCGCACTGCCAGCATCAAGCTTGGTGATACAGTCGGCTATCTTGAAACTCACTCCTTCGAAATTCCGTATGGTCTGGCCGAATGCCTTCCGTTTGTTGGCATACCGGGCAGCCAATTCCAGAATAGCCCTGGAGCCACCCACTCCACCGGAGAGCAACCTTTCCGGCACCATCAATTTATAGAATATCTTTGCCCCTTCGTTCTCTTTCCCCAACAGATTCTCCTCGGGCACAGGCACATCGCGGAAGACCAATCTACCTGTGCCTGTACCCCGGGAGCCCATCAAACCGTAGACATGCTTTACCTCCACACCCATGTCCCTTTCAACGATGAAAGCGCTGAGCGAGTCGCGGCCGGCTCCAGGGTTGGTGACGGCGAATACAAGGAAGAAATCGGCGCCTTCAGAACCGACGACAAAGCGCTTTTGTCCGGTAAGGTAATAGTGATTTCCTTTCTTTCGAGCCACGGTGGTGGCACCGAAGAAATCAGAGCCACCTCTTGGCTCGGTGAGTGCCTCGCCAGCCCATTGTGTACCGTCGATTAGTGGTTTGAGGTACCTCTCCTTTTGGGCTTCGTTCCCAAATACATTTAAGCCTTCTCCAACGATGGAGGTAACTGAGACGAGGCAGGTAAAAGGCACCCCGAGCTTCATGACCTCCCCCACCTCGATGAGCTCATCAACCCATTTCAGGTCTCTGCCGCCATATTTCCTGGGGAACCTGATGCCTAGCAGGTTTCTCATACCGGCTTCCCTGACAAATTCGTGGGGGAACTCGACTCTGTCAGCGTCCATATCCAGTATAAGCTGCCGTGGTACGCTCTTGACCAGCCCCTGAACCTCTTGTCTGAACTTTTTGTGCCCTTCGTTTAAAAATACCTCTAACATTGCTTGCTCCTTGTTCCTTTCTTATATTTTAGCCTAAAAGAGTGAATTATGACACACCCCGATTTGGCCATTTTCGAGACCCATAGCTGGAACTTAAGGGATAGTACTTTGATGGAAACAGTGAGCAAAAAGCGTGATGTTCGGTCAGGTGTCTATTTTGGTACTGATTGACGGTGGTGGTACAGGCTATTATAATATAGTCCATAATCAGACAAGGAGAAAACCATGGTTGAAGTTACAACAGCAAATGTTGAGACTACCTCAGGCAAAATCGAGGGTGTTTTCAGAAAGGGTCTATACGTTTTCCGTGGTGTACCTTATGCAGCACCGCCAGTAGCCAAACGCCGCTGGTTGCCGCCTGGGCCGCCCGAACCCTGGGGCGGAGTTAGACCGGCACAGGAGTTCGCCCCTAACGCCCCACAGGCACCCGTGGGGATCCAGCTTCTAGAACCACAGGAAAAACAACCGCAAAGCGAAGACTGCCTTTACCTCAATATCTGGACTCCTGGGCTGGATGGTGCCAAGCGCCCGGTTATGGTCTGGTTCCATGGCGGTGGTTTTACCACTGGTGCCGGCTCCTGGTTGGCTTACAATGGGCGGATTCTGTCTACACGCGGTGATGTGGTAATAGTGACTATTAACTATCGGTTGGGCGTATTGGGTTTTCTTAATCTAAATGAGGTCACAAAAGGCAAGATACCGGCTACTGGAAATGAGGGACTGCTTGACCAGGTCTTTGCACTGGAATGGGTACGGAATAACATCTCGCGCTTCGGTGGGGACCCGGATAATGTGACTATCTTCGGCGAGTCCGCTGGTGCTATGAGCGTGGGGATACTGCTGGCGATGCCCGGGGCGCGCGGGCTCTTTCACAGAGCTATCCTCCAAAGCGGAGCTGCTAATCATGTGAACTCATTAGAGCATGCTGAGAAAGTGGCGGCTATCTTCCTCGACATCCTAGATATAAAACCGACCGATGTTGAGAAATTGCGGTCTCTTAGCGAGCAAGAGCTCCTTAATGCTCAGGCTGAAATTATGGCTAGAGCAATTGATCCGAAATCGGCTATAGGTGCCTTGCCTCTCAGGCCCGTGGTGGATGGCAATGTGCTTCCAGAATTGCCGATCCACGCTATTGCTGGCGGCTCGGCAGACAATGTTCCAGTCCTGATTGGTACCAATTTGGATGAGTGGAACATTTTTACTCTCTTGGATACGAATCTTGCCAACCTGGACGAGGCCCAACTGCTGCGACGTTGCCAGTATCTCATTTCGGGCGAGGATGCAGCTGGGTTGATAGAAGCCTATCGCCAGGCTCGTAGCCAGCGTAACCTGCCGGGCACCCCCGCTGAATTGTTTGGTGCTATCCAGTCAGACAGGATTTTCCGCATACCTGCCATCCGGCTTGCCGAGGCACATTGTCGCTCACAGCAGCCGACTTACATGTATCTGTTCGACTGGGTTTCACCAATAATGAATGGATTTCTTGGCTCTTGCCACGCACTGGAGATAGGGTTTGTCTTCGGGACTCTGGATGATAATTTCACCGGTTCTGGCGAGGAAGCCCAGGCTCTGTCGGGGAAAATCCAGGATGCCTGGACAGCCTTTGCCCGTCATGGGAACCCCAGTTGCGAGAGCATGGGTGAATGGAAACTTTATGGCGAGCGACGGGCGACCATGATTCTGGGAAAGCAATGCGTGCTGGTAGAAGCCCCGCATGATGAGGAGCGGCGTGCCTGGGAACCCTTCGCCGACTCGGTTCTCGGCTCCTTTTAAAGCTGGTGAATATCGAGCCTGTTACAGAATAGCGTTTAAAAGCTAAGTCCGGTTAATGGACTTCGCTTTTGAACACGAGAGCACCGGTAGGGCAAACGGCAACACACTCGCTGCAGTCCTGACAACCCGACCTGCCCATAGGCTCATCTCCAAAGGTGGTGACCATCCTCCGGAAGCCGCGGTAGGCAAAGCCAATGGCTCCTTTGCCCAGTTTTTCCTGGCATACCCAAACGCATCTACCGCAGAGCACACACTTATTAGGGTCATAAATGAACAATGGACTGCTGGAATCTATGGGTAGCTCAGGCAGGATTTTCTTGAACCTCTTTGTTCTGAGCTTCACGCCGAGATGCTTGGCTATCCTCTGAAGTTCGCAAGAACCACTTTGTAGACAGTGGGCACAATCCACCGGATGGCTGGCCAGGAGTAACTCCAAGGCGGTGCGGGCTAGCCTCAGTGCCTTTGTCCCTTTGGTATTGACCACCATGCCCTCGGTTACAGGCGTGGTGCAGGCTGTAGCTGGGTCATCCTTACCTTCTATCTCCACAAAACAGAGCCGGCAAGCAGCAAAAGGTTCGCTCTCTTCTTTTATGGCGCAAAGGTTGGGGACGTAGATGTCATTATCCAGAGCTGCCCACAGGACCTTTTCGCCTGGGGCAACTCCTACTGTCTTACCATCAATCGTCAGAGAAACGCTCTTAACTTTTACCAGTACCCTCCCCCTTGTTCTCTCCTCGAGGGAGAGGAAGTTTTCGGGCAGAAGTTACCTTTCCAGCCTGGCATATCACCCTTTAGAACAGCCCCTGTACCTTACCGGTCTTCGTATCAACATCTACCCTTCTGAACGCCGGGTCTGAGCTGGTTCCTGGCATCAGGCTGATTGTCCCGGCGCAGGGGCAGAGGAATTTCGCCCCGGAATAAATCAACACGTCGCGAATAGGCAGGGTCCATCCTTTCGGGACACCTTTAAGGGTCGGGTCGTGTGTTAAGCTCAGATGGGTCTTCACCATCATGGTGTTGTATTCATTATATTTAGCGTCACTCTCAAGCATTTTGGCCTTGGCCTCAGCATCAGGAGTCCATGACACGCCATCGGCTCCATAGACCACTTTGGCAATCTTGTCCACCCGTTCTCGCAGCTTCATTTCCGTGGGGTAAAGGAATTTGAAATCGTTCTTTTCTTCGCAGGCTTCCATAACTGTATCGGCAAGCTCCAGGGCACCATCACCACCCTTGAGCCAGTGTTCGCTGAGCGCACAACGTGCCCCGGCCGCCTCGGCTGCCTTGCGCACCATAGCAATCTCATCCTTAGTGTCGGTATGGAAGGCGTTGATACAGA
>JAUVXS010000037.1 GCA_030603485.1 Dehalococcoidia bacterium | reverse complement strand
ATAGATACCTCTACTGAGTTGTACTCTTCCTACTATACTTACAGTAGAAATCTTGTGATTATCTCTAAGACTAATCGTCTCTATTACATGATAATACCTGCTATAATGGTCGCGCGTGTAAGGAGGGTCAGCATATACGATGCTCACTTTCCCTTTCAAACTCCTCAAAACTGCGAGATAGTCATTTTTTATTACTTGATGATTTCTATTAGTCTTTGGAATGGCAAGATAGCGATTAATCCAAGCCTGATATATTCCTGCAACATCCTTAAATCTGTCTTGAGATACTTTCTGCAGGATGTTAGTTTTTGGCTTGCCGCTTGATGTGCGAGGTCGTAACGGTTGGGCAAATTGCTTTCCAATAGTATTTACTATTTCACTGGTTGTACTTAATAATGCAGCCAAGTATGTGTCTCTTTGTAAATGAGGCAATTGTTCGATCGCGTCTAAGATGGTGTCAATTTGATTGGATTGTTTGAAAGAGAAGTATATACCGCCAAAATAGCGAGTAACCATTGCGCTTGGATTATCAACCATATCGAGTTTCTTCAATCGAGTATATGTCTCACTAAGAGCGGAGATAAGTCCTACGTATCTCGCATTACTGGATTCCCGTTCATACTTTATAAATGACCCATTCTCAAGCAGATCACAAAGAGGCTCTAAATCACCATTTTCGGCTTGATTAATACACAATTTCTCGTATTCTATTAGAGGTGTTGTAGCCCAGGTCAAGCTAGTGGAGTGCGAAGAGGAATCAAGGGCATTAATGATCATATTAATTGTGTTCGGTTTACTTTCTACAGGTTGCAGCAAAGCAGAACAGATCACTCTGGAGTATTCTTGAACGTCCGAGGCGATAACATCACGAGTCTCAGATAGTGCCCTTGAGACTGTGCCCGAGCCTGAGAAAAGGTCGCAAACAGGACCATTTGATGGATCCGTACTGTTTATAACATTAACGATAGATCCTACTACGCGGAGTTTACTGCCAAGGTAATGAATGGGACGAGTAATAGCTGGATAGGCTAGTGGAATCCAATCCTCACTCTGAAAAAAATTTAGTTGTTCTTTACCGTTGAGATTTAGTTTCATAGATCTTTACCTAATGATATAATAATATAATGATACAATAATAATATAATACTACACTAATGCTTGGTTGAGCATTATTACTATAACAGTATTAAATGCTCGTCATGATTATGGAAGCAATGCAAATGACTGTTAAATCAAAATCAAATACCCCAAAAAATACTTTTCTTACCGCCAATATGACACTCACCCCAAATTTGTCATATGGTCAACCTAATGCAGGCAATATGCTAATAAAAGGGGAAAACCTTACAGTTTTGGAATGCCTCCTTCCAAAATATGCTGGGTTGATACGTTGTGTATACATTGACCCACCCTACAACAATCAAGAGAAATACACACATTATTTAGACAGTGGTAGTCACGAAACATGGCTTCAAGATGTTTCTTTACGAATAAAACTACTTGTAGAATTATTGAGTACGGGCGGAAGCATATGGATCTCTATTGATGATAATGAAGTGCATTATTTGAAGGTGGCTGTAGATAAGATCATGGGCAGAAATAATTTTATTACTACCATAATCTGGCAGCAACGTACAACTAGAGAGAATCGCAATGTTTTCTCCAATAACCACGAGTATCTGCTGGTCTATGCCAAGAATGCAAAGGATTTTAAAGCTGCCCGTAATTTGCTGCCATTAACACCCAAGGTGCGGAGTAGATATAGAAATCCAGATAATGACCCACGAGGGCCATGGCAGTCAGTATCACTAAATGCGCAGGCTGGGCATGGTGTGCCAAGCCAATTTTATGATGTCGTGGCACCAAATGGTAGAAGGCACTCTCCACCAAAAGGAAGGTGCTGGATATACAACCAAGAACGTCTGCAAGAGGAAATCAGGAAAAATAATGTATGGTTTGGCAGCGATGGAAATGGTGTTCCAAGGCTAAAGAGGTTTTTATCTAACACTCAATGCGGACTGACTCCGGATACACTTTGGATTGGCGAAGATGTTGGTACCAATAGTATGGCGAAAAAGCACATGTTGAAACTGTTTCCTGGTCAACCTTTATTTGATACACCAAAACCTGAGCAACTTATTCACCGTATACTTAAGATATCCACAAATCCAGGAGATCTTGTTCTGGATGCTTATCTAGGTTCTGGTACAACATCAGCTGTCGCTCATAAAATGGGTAGATGCTATATCGGCATTGAAGACGGTGAACATGCCATTACACATTGTGCTGATCGAATGAAACAGGTAATAGATGGTGAATCTGGGGGCATATCTAATACTGTCGGGTGGGTAGGAGGTGGTGGGTATGATTTTTATTGGTTGAATAGGAAATGATTGATCCATTCAGAGTAATGGACGATCTTAGTAAGTTAAGACCGGTTTTCCATTCTGAAGCGGATTTCCAGCATGCTTTTGCTTGGCAGCTACATGAAAATAACCCTGATATAAAATTAAGGCTTGAATATCCTTTTAATACAGAAGATGGCAAGACAAACCATATAGACGTTGTAGCTTTTAACGGAAATGAAACAATCGCTTTCGAATTGAAATATAAAACCACTCAATTCTTTGCACCATTGAGTAGAGAGATTTTCTATCTAAAAGGGCATTATGCGCAAGACCTTGGTCGCTACGACTACCTGAAGGATGTCCAGCGATTAGAGGAGTACGTTGCTCAAAGGAAGAACTTGTCTGGCTGTGCTATATTCCTCACAAATGACAGTGCATATTGGAATCCTTCCAATAGAGAGACGACAATATGTGATGAATTTCGATTAACGGAACAACGGAAGATAACAGGTGAACTCAACTGGGGTAGAACGGCAGGCAAGGGTACTATTAGAGCAAGGGAATCTCAAATAAAATTGAATGGACTATATGAGTGCAATTGGTGTGATTACTACGAATTTGAAAAAAGTGACCATATACTGGGTGGCACGAAGTTTAGGTACTTAGTAATTAAAGTAGCAAACAAGTAGATGAACCGTTTTTATTATGGACTAACATACATCCCGATGTTTATATAACAAAAAAGTATCTTTTGCTAAATGTAAATTGGAATTATCGCATTTTCAAAACAATTCCAATAGAGCCCAGAAAAAAGTGGCCCTGCACCGGTGAATTCGGGGGGCCATGCCATGATTCCACACCGAATAGGGCCGCAGATAGGAGGGTAGAGCGCACAACCATTGAGTTGTAGGTCCGAACCGGCGACTTTCCCAGAATGTCCGCCCTTGGGAGACAGGTGACAGGGGATTAGGACTATCCTATCTGAGCAAGCCCGTTTCGCGTTCTGGCGCTCCGCCGAATAGGGAGACGCGCGAGAGTTCACTCCTGAGGTGTCTGGTACTCAGGGGAAATCCGGCAGGTCCTGTCTCGTGACGTGGCGCTCCTGGATGGCTACAGCCTCTCCTGCCAGGGGCGTTGGAGCTCCTTGTTGAGGTCTCTATACGAGTATTGAACAATTCGTCAGAATGTTGACTTCGTGCTTGTATGAGCCTATAGTCACGATGGTATACTGCCTATGACGCAATGAGAATCAGAAGCGAAATTCTCAAGTATATTGTTAAGCGTTGGAAGCAAAGCTTTGTTGGGACCAGCGCTCTTGAGTTAGCCGATGTCTTTAGATTGGCCCACGGTGAAGTCGTAAGAAGACTTAAGCTCCTGGTTAGTCGTGGCACAGTCCACCTCTGTAGCGCACAACTTGGGCAACCCGCTGAGTTCCGTGAATACAAAACGGATAACGGAGAAATAATCAGATTTCCGACAAATTGGGTAATAGTCGACACCATTATTGCCTTTCCTGAGAGGTATGTTTTGTCGGAGGTTTTTGAAAAAGAGGGAAAGGACTACGGTGTTTTCACAAATCGGCTACACAGGGGGGATAATCAGATATTTCTTTACTTTTTTCGTCAAGACATTCTAGATAAATACCTACAGCACCCAGACCATTACCTTATTGATGACACGATAGTAGGTGGTCACATTTTGACTAAAGATGCCTACTATTTCTCCTTGCCTGAAAATAAGAGGGACAAAGAGACTTTTGGCCAAATAAGATATGGTAAGAGAAGACTTAAAGAAGAAGGCATTGCTATTGTGGCAATAGCCAAAGATTTGTCAGACCTACCATATCAGGAACAGCAATATTGGGCATCGCATGAAATCCCAATAGGTACTGAGTTTGCTAAAGAGGATGAGGAATTTGAAAAATACTGCCGCACCATATATGAGGGCGAATGGATAAACTACGAAGATCCCCTTCAGGAAATACGCAATATAGTTGAGTGTATTAACAATGTTACCGAGAGGATTGTTTGTGACAAGCTTTTCAGAAACACTTCTGAAAACCCTTATTTGCGATATATAGTCAGAAATACGGTTAAAGCTTATCAAGATGCGCACAAAGAACTGTATAAGTTGCTGGGAGCTGATTCGCTGGACAAGAATGTTCTTCAAGCCTTGCTAAAGAACCTCGGGACTAAGGAAGAAGAACTGCGAGACGAAAATGGGGAAGAGAAAAGAGCATGGGGACTCTTCAAACTATTTGTAAATAATTTCTGTAATGCAGATTTTGCGCCACTTCAAAGATGTTTTGATGCAAGAGTGGCTAGTGCTCACAAAATTGGGACTATTAACCTCCCTAGCAGCGACCTGACGTTGGGGTTCAGGGTCGATTGTGGAGAGATACTGAAGACGCTCAAGAGCATAGGGTCTTATCTAAAGAAGTTACTCTGACCTAAAGCATTCATTAGCAATATTAGTTCAGTCTTGAAGTTTTCCAAGCAAGATGTGCGCATAGTTGTCACTACCGAGAAAGTATCTTTGATAACAATTAGCCATTTTGTTTAATTGAGTCCCTGGGATGGTGGCTTATGGGAGTCTAGCCGGATTCCTCTTCACTAGTAAGCCCGACCCAAATGGGCTAATTTCATCAGTAAATAGTCGTAGGCCAGAAGTCCTAAATTGGTGGGAAAAGTTAACTTAGTCTCTTGACTTTCGCCATTTGGCGAGTTACCCTTTGGTTGGGGGTGAGGTGTGTGGTGGGTCAACAACAGAACCAACGCTTATAGCTAAAGGGCTTGGAAGACCACTGCGGTGGTGATTCTAAGCCTTTCGATTTTGGCTTGAGTAGATGATTTGAGGGAGGTGGCGCCTATGGAACAGCACAACTGAATAGTTAGCTAAAAATATTTTAGAAAGGAGTAAAAATGAGAAAAAAGAAGATAATTGGCATTGTGTTAGCGGCGGTGCTGGTTGCCGGCGGACTTGGTGGCTTTGCCTTCGCCCAAGGAGACCCTGTCAACGATGTCAACATCGCTGAGGTGAGCTATAGCACTATGCGATTATACACAGCACCAGAAAACACCTTTGATAACCACGAGGTGACGGGTAATACATGGTGGCACGCAGACCTATGGAACCTGCCTGATGCAACTGGGGAGCCGATTGCTGGGGCAGAACTCAGCCTTGATAGCAACCTCACCCTCGATTGGGACAGCCCCTCTATAGACGCAACCCTGGTTACAGAGGGACCGTCAACCTATAAGTGGGACTTCGGTGACGTGCTGGAAGGGGAGATGGGTCTTATGTTTGTGCATCCCACGAATCCCGCTGATGAGGTGCCGGGCAGCTTTACCCCGGGCTTTAATGCCTCCGTGTCAGTAGACAGAGTTCAGTTCTTGCAGTCAGAGGGAACGCAGACGCAGACCCTGACCATAAAGGTCGAGAAGGTAGACCCGGAGGCCTGTTTCCTTCTCACCGTCTTCACCGATGAAAGTCTCTTCCCGTTCCTACCCGTAGATGAAGGCGACCTGGTTGAGGCAGTAATCACCGCCTCCTACTCCTTCCCCAAGTGGACAAACGACGTCTTTCTCGGTAGGACTGGTTTCGTTATGGACACTATGCATATGGAAGCAGATGAGACTCGGGTCATCGAGGTTCCCATAGAGGTAACGCCGAAGGTTCCCAGGGTGGAGTACAAGCCCGCTGTCTGGCTGGCCAGTCAACGCCCATATCCTGAGCGTGGGAGTTACTTAGGGAGTTTTCATTCCTTTGAGGTGGATTCATTAGGCACTTGGACCTGCAGTGCTGAAGGGGAATACGATTGGCAGTGGAGGCACGTTGACCGTGGAGCCGTAGTCTTCCCCGGAATTTCGTCTGTCCCCTTAATTGAACACGAGGAGACTCGTGATAAGCTGACGAGGCTCGAAATGACTATAAGCATGCTGGAATCAGATGTAATCCCTGAGACAGGCGTTATATATAGTGGTGACCTAGCAAAACACTTAGATATGATTAGAGAATTCTTCTTTAAAGCCGAAATGGCGTGGAGCGAAGGAGACTATAGCGAAGCAAACGAATACATTCGTAATGCTTACACCCATGTTGGTATGATTAGGGGAGTGGGCACTGTAGAAGTCACTGCTTCTTTCGATGAACCTCCTATCGTTTTGGTGACCATCAAGGATACAACTGTAGAACGAGCCACCATAAGTATTAGTGGGCTAGTGGGTCCTCAGGTTGATATTATTATCGATAAAGGAACCAAGATTTCAGACTCGAGTGACCGACCGTTAAGGTCGCTATCGTTTAGTAGTGCCGAGATACTCTCTCCAACCGAAGGAATGCACATTATAGGGAGAGCATACAGATTTGAGCCCGAAGATGCCAGATTCAATCCCCCGATAACAGTCGTTTGGGAATACAATCCAACTGAATTACCTGAAAAAGTAGACGAAAACAAACTATCACTTGCCTTTTGGAATAAATCAACAAGTGAATGGGTCGAAATAAAAGACTCCAAGGTTGACGTAGAATCACATATTGTAACTGCATCAGTAAATCATTTCACAATCTTTGCCATTGTGTCGATAGTGCCGGGCATCTCACTGCCAGCCTGGTCTGTACATCTGTGGTGGGGTTTAGGGGTCTTTGGAGCTGCTTTAACGGCCTATTTGTTGGCTAGACGAAGAGCTTATCGCTACTGACTACGCGGTATGGAAATTACTATATACTAACAAAGAATGGACAAAGATTACTGAAGTTCTATGTTAAATAACTCGGGCTCGTACGCTTAAGTCGAACTATGGTGGAGTAGCCCAACATTTAGCCAACTTGTTACCTCCAAAACGCTCTGCCCTAAAGTAATCTAACATTATCTTCCCTCCACATCTACCATACCAGCTACCTGCGGGTACGGTTTCAAGACCGCTACAATTTGAGGTCTATTTGTTAAAAAAGATGGCGTGGTAGTCCATGCTTGTCGCATCCAAACCTTATCTTCCGCGACCGTTCCTAGGCGCTCCTTAACGCTCGTCGCTGACGTGTACGAATCCCCAAAAACACGCCATATTTATAGTGCAGGTATAGGCTCGACTGAAAGGAGGTGACAGAAATGGCGAAGGAAAAGCAGTACGTATTTTCGGCGAGGACCACCGAGGAGGGTCTGAGGCAGCTTAACGAGTTGAAGGTCAAGTTGGGGCTTAGCTGGGACGGGTTGGTCATCGACGCCGTGTGTGCCCACTACGGGCTGGACAGGGGCGTGATGATACCGACCAAACAGCCGAAACAGGGAAAGCAGCCAAAAGAGCCCAAGACGAAAAATTCGAAGGCTGAAGCCAAAGGCTCAAAGGAGGTGAAGCAATGAAACTACCATTTCGTAAAAACGGGACCGAAGTTGGTTCCCCAAAATCGGCCCCGGTATCAAATTCAAAGTTGGTAGCGGGGGTTGGATTCGAACCAACGACCTTTGGGTTATGAGCCCAACGAGCTTCCACTGCTCCACCCCGCGCTACATTGAGTATAATCTTTGGCGGGATAGAGTGTCAAGGCATTTTGGATGAGTTCTTGGTAACCTCGCCATCAGGGAATATAATATGAACCCGGTTTAACCTTCTCCCCTCTTTTCTGTTTTGGGTGGTTTGCCTAAGTCACGCCACCAGGTTTTGAGTCGAGCTATAATCTGTTTTTCGTATCCTTGGTCGCTTGGTGTGTAGTAGCGTTTACCCTGAAGAGAGTCGGGCAGGTTTTGCTGCTCAACGAAGTGGCCGGGGTAGTCGTGAGCATATTTATATCCCTCGCCGTAGCCCATCTCTTTCATTAGCGGTGTCACCGGATTGCGCAGGTGTAGAGGCACTGAGTTGGTGGAGCCTTGCTTAATTTCCTCCTGAACCTTGGAATATGCTTGGTAGAGGGAGTTGCTTTTGGGGGCTGTAGCTAGATAGACGGCTGCCTCAGCTAAAGCCAGGTTACCCTCAGGCATGCCGATGAAGTGGACGGCTTGCTGAGCTGCCATGGCTATTACTAGTGCCTGGGGGTCAGCCATACCTACATCCTCTGAGGCAAAGCGAACTAACCGGCGGGCAATATAGAGGGGGTCTTCCCCTGCCTCTAGCATCCTTGCCAGCCAGTATAAAGAGGCATCCGGGTCTGAACCTCGCATCGACTTGTGGAGGGCTGAAATAGAGTCATAGTGTTCCTCTCCTGCTTTATCATAGCGCAGCGCCCGATGCTGGATGGCGTCTTCAATCGTAGGTAGTGTGATATAGCGCTTTCCCTTAGCATCAGCTGGTGTGGTTAATGCTGCCATCTCTAGGGCATTAAGGGTAACTCTAGCGTCATTATTTGACATAGTAATGAGGTGGTTCAAGGCATCGGGAGCCAGTTCTACATTTAGTACACCAAGACCGCGTAATGTATCCTTTAGTGCTCTCAAAACTATGACCTGAATTTCATCGTGGGTAAGGGGATTAAGGGTGAGAACCTGGCAGCGAGAGAGGAGGGGAGAGGTAACCTCAAACGAGGGATTTTCGGTAGTAGCACCAATAAGGGTGATAGTGCCATCCTCAACGAAGGGTAGAATGGCATCCTGCTGAGCTTTGTTGAAGCGATGAATCTCGTCTATGAACAGGATGGTTCGTTGGAGGTACATCTTGCGGCGTTCCTTAGCTCCTTCTATTATTCGGCGCAGGTCAGCCACACCAGCGCTGACGGCACTTATCGGACTGAAGTGTGACTCGGTGGCATTGGCGATAATGTAAGCCAGGGTAGTCTTACCGCTGCCTGGCGGACCCCACAGGATGATTGATGGTAGCTGACCGGCTTCAATAGCCTTCCTCAGTACATGCCCCTTGCCTATAAGGTGCTCCTGCCCGACAAAGTCCTCAAAGGTAGCCGGTCTCATCCTGGTTGCCAGTGGCGCCTCTTGCCCCTTTTGTTCCTCAAATTTTTGTTCAAACATATCCATAACGCACCCTCTTTGAGGTTAAAATAAGTCCTTTATTCAGCACGTTCAAAATGAGACATATCAATTCCAGTGACAAAGTCAAGTACCGCCGGTATCCCTTCTCGGTTAACTTTTAATGCCTCTTCCAAAGCTGGCCTTATCTCTGACGGTGTTTCAATCCTTCTCCCATAGCATCTACACGCTTCAGCCCATTTTACGAAGTCAGGTTGTACTTTGAATGTGGCAGTATCCCATCCTACTTTTTCTATCTGTAAAGATTTTACCCAGCCCAAGGCAGAGTTGTTCAGTACTACCCAGGTGCATCCCACGTTATACTGTGCTGCTGTTGGTAGCTCCTTCATATACATTTGAAAGGCTCCATCACCGGTAACACATACCACTTTTTTCTCTGGCTTAGTTAGTTTAGCCGCAATGGCGCCGACTACACCCATTCCCATGCATGTCTGTTCAGCAACTGGGACACACTCTGAGCCGTCCTGGATCTTGTAATAGGGGAAGCAATATGACCAGCAATCCTGAGAACCATTCTCATTGACCAAGATGGTGTTCTTGCCAAATACTTGGCTTAACTCATATACTATGCGCTTGGCTGGAATCGGGGTGGCTTCAGTCATACACTCAGCCTCTACCTCGGTCTCAAACTCCTTCTTTGCCTTTACCACTTCCTTCACCCGTGGCATTTCCTCAAAATTTCTTCCACCCCCAACCTTTTCCCTTATGGCATCAACCAGTTGCCTCAAGACAATTTTGGCATCGCCAACGATACCGACATCGGGTATCCAATTTCTCCCGATTTCAAATGGAGAGATGTCAATCTGGATGAACTTTGCCCCTTCGGGAAAATCTTTCCACCCATGGGTTTGGAAACTCTCGTTCCTGGTGCCAACGGCTACAATTAAGGTAGCATAGGAATATATTTTCTTGCCAACTTTAGTCCGGTATAGCCCAGTTAGCCCGAGGGCTAAGGGATGGTCTTCAGACAGGATGCCTCTACCACCGGGTGTGGTCAAAAATGGTATGCCCAATAGTTCAATAAACTCTCTGAATTCCGCCGAGGCTCCGGAGTGTACTGCCCCATTACCAGCTACCGCTACCACTCGCTTCGTCTTTAACAGTAGGTCTGCGGCTTCATCAATTAGCTCTGGAGCGCCGGCTATACGAATTCTTTTCGCGGTTACATATTTTGGTTGTCCCACCTCTACCAGTTCATGGTGGAAAACACCACCAACATCATAGGGTATCTCGAGGTAAACAGGCCCCGGTTGTCCGTTTATGGCTATTGAAAACGCCCGGTTTATGAACCAGGGAATCCTTTCCGTACGAGGAACTCGAGCGCTCCATTTGGTTATCGGCTTCATCATGCCCAACTGGTCACACTCCTGGATTTCACCCATACCGGCCGTTTTTTGAGATACTGCTGGACATACCACCACCAGTGGTACACATCCAGAATATGCCTCCAATACCCCAGGAACCAAATTAGCTACCCCTGGCCCGGGACTGCCATTACACACTCCTGGCTTGCCACTTAGTCGGGAGTAAGCCATGGCCATAAACGGTGCTGAACCCTCGTACCTAACATTTATTGCTCTTAAACCTGGGACTTTCTCGGCGTATAACAGAAGGTCGGTATCGCCTAGTCCAAAGACAAGCTCGACTCTCTGTGACCTAACCATATTCCCAATTGCTTCCCATACATTCATTATGCCCCCTCTTAGTCAATATTTACTCAAAGATATATACAAACTTCCTCTACCCTTTTTGTTCAAACATATCCATAACGCACCCTCTTTGAGGTTAGAATAAGTCCTTTATTTTCTTATAAGTATCCTTTGAGCGTCTGGCTATCTTACCGACGACTATTAAATTATCCTTCTCAAAAACGGCATAGACTATTCGCCAGTCGCCGACTCGTATTCTATATATAGGTCCCCTTAATTTTTTAGCTCCAGAGGCTCTGGGTTTATCTCTAAGCTCTTGTAGAGCAGCTGCTATTCGCTCCAGGTCTGCTACAGAAAGTTTATCTAGCTGGCGCTGCGCTTGAGATGTTAGCTCAAGCCGATACATGCGCCTTCCTCTGGCGCAAATATTTCTGTAACTCTATTGCTGATTCAGGGTGAGCCTGATATTTAATCAACTCCTCTTCCATGTCTTGAATATCTTCAATATCCTCACCATATATGGCATCAATGGCTTGCCTGATTAGCTCGGCAATTGAGGTATTTGCCTCAAAGGCTAACTTTCTGAGCCCTTCGTGGGTCTGCTCTGGCAGATAAATCATAGTTCTTTTCATCAATTGCTCCTTCATCAGTGGTAACTGGATATATTATAGCACATATATGCCATTATGTCTAGGATAACGATTTTTAATCCGTTCCAGCCAGTGGCGCCTCTTGCCTTTTTGTTCCTCAAACTTTTGTTCAAACATATCCATAACCCACCCTCTTTGGGCTAACATCTAGACAAGCACTATCTTAAACCAAGCTCGCTGTTTATCCTTTCCAATATACCCCTGATTTCACTATCTATTTCCTTAGCATTCATTGACTTTGCAACTGCTTCTGCGACAGGAGTCTTCCATTCACCCTCAGGCGAGTAGTGTAGCTTTGAAGCTAATACCTTATCGATGTTTTTGCATCTTGGGCTCTTAACCATTTCCTTTTTCTCTTCGGCCTCGAATTCAAAATTTTTAAAGCTGGCTAGTGCATCAATAAGCTTTTTTGGGGGGTAGTACTCTTCTAGGTCTCCCTTACTCAATGTGAAGAAATTCTCATCCGGTCTTAGAATGTGCTTCTCTATTAGATCTTTGGCTTCAGATTCAGCGACCTTGTCTAATATCATAAAGAAGGGGAGATTAGTATTTTTTACAGCCTCAGTCCATACTTGCAGATGGTATTTCTTTTTATCCTTACCCCTAATTGGAATGAATGAAATGGTTTTTCGAGGAAAGTCGAACTTCAGCGTTTTTGACCAAATAGAGTATGCCATTTTATCTGAAGTGCCTTCCACAAATATGATACCATTAGGGAAGAATAAATCACTGGGTTTATACCCAAGCTCATATAGAAGTATTTTCAATTCCTCGATTTCCCGTATGGTTTGAAAACTGCTTTCGCCGTTCTGTTTTCTAACTATCCACACGCTTTCTAGGTCTGTCGTATCGACAAATGTTGTAGAATGAGTTGTAATAAAAACTTGCGTATTCCTACAAATGTTTTTCAGAAACGCCAGGAATTCTCTCACTAATTCGGGGTGAAAATGTAAATCAGGTTCTTCAATCCCAAAGAAACACTTTGTTTCGGTCAGGAGCCTATACTCGAGCGCAATCAGTTCTTGGTGTCCACTCCCACTAAGGGCTAAAGGCAGCAATCTTCTAGTTCCTTGCTCTTTAAGAGTAAGCTCAGAGCCATAGGGTTTAATCTCTTCGATAGTTCCGGATACACTGTGCACACTATCTTGAAGAGTTATCATCTCTTCATCTTTTGCTATGTCTTGCCATAGCGATGTCAGTCTACCTAATATATCACTGGTAATTATAGAAGGACGGCGCTGATAGCCGCTAAAAGTTGCAGTAGCATTCCTTGTTGAGGGAATATAGATAAACCTTGATTTTAGTCTTTGCAGCAGATTAGGTAAAATTGCAGTAAGCAAATCGTTGGCCTCTGTTTGGGGCGGAGTTTGAGTTACCTCTTGTTTGCCTTCACTTTCACCAGCTTCAACGGATTTCTTTTCTACAGGTGAAGCTACAATTTTTATCTTACCAGGTGTAACCAACTTACCGCCG
>JAUVXS010000117.1 GCA_030603485.1 Dehalococcoidia bacterium | reverse complement strand
AACCACCACCACACCAAAAAAGTAGGCGATTACCGGCGTGAGAGAGATGTCCGGTGAGACAATCTGGTTGGCTTCAAAAAATAGCTTTTCTCGAATGGCCACGTAAAGCGCAAGTGTCAGAGCCAGTACCATCGCGAGGCCACTCCAGAGAAACGGGCTGAGTTTTGACTTCATGATTTCATAAGAGTCTGAGAATTCCCCTTAATTATAGAAAAGGGACAAGCTAAAAGCAATTTATGGGGATCCAGATAACAAATCGCTATAAGGTGCAACCATCTGATGCTCTTATGCTATGCTAGTCGCGAGCCCCAAAATTCTGACTTGCAGAAGCGGCAGTGAAAACGCCCGTTTTTTCGCATACGTGTTTTCTTACCACACTGAGGGCATGTTACAAAAGGTGCCTTTCTCAAGCCCTCTGCATGGCGTCTTTTCCATTCGTCGAAGCTCATAAAATTCAAAACCACGACTCATTCCCCCAATCCATCTTATGGAGCTAAGGAGATTCAAACCGATCAAAGATCGCACAATACGTCATATTCTAACACCCGGCAATTAACCACGTAATTTAAACAGTCGGCGAACAAGTCTAGGTACTCCTGATAGATGGTAAGCGACTTCCAGCAAATAGGCTTCCTTTAAAGGTTTAAGCACACTGAGACCAAGGTCGGGCATGTTCATGTCGCTATCAGAGTCAATTGGCGGTGTGACCCAGGCTTCACGAATCTTAGCCCCTGCAATCTCCCGAAGCTGTGCAACTAGGTTTTCATAGGCTCTTGACACATTCTTTGACTCAGTGGCTAGCCACGCGGAATAGTACGCGAGTTCTCGCTGAATGATACTAAACTCAGAGGAGATACGGACTCGTTCGTCCTGTGGTGCGTTATTACGACGTCGTCTGACGATATAAGGAAATTCCTCATATGCTACACACGCCGCAAATGCTTTTGAGAACTCTTGGCGTTGGCGAGCAATGCGATTGCGCCAACCGCTAATAATGGCATTGATAGCCAATGCTAGTAGCGATGCAGCTCCTCCAATGGCGGCTGCTGTCACTGCTGAAGAGAATACTGTTTCGCTCATTGCCGTACTCCGCTCTGCTCCGTAGGTGCAGACTCGATTTTTAAATGGCCGACTTCTGGACCAGGCCATTCTCCGGTCTCTCTATACCACGCCTCACGGAAAAGGTGAGCTGCGATGTGCCCAAGAAGGGCCACGAGTCCATCTTCGAAAATCCACTGATTCTCAACAGGATCTTCTGGATACCACATGCACAAATCCCCAGAAGAAAATCGATGCTTTGAGTCAACAGGGCCATCTACACTCACTCTAGAAATTTTAGGAGAATCCTTTCGGAATAAGATTTGTACACGGCGGGCCTCATAGTGCGGAACAGTAACTGTCAGTCGATATCTTCTTCCAGCGTTATGGCCAGATGTAATAGTTACGCTTGATAAACCAGGAAAGTAACGACTAGCCTCTCGCTCAAACATAAGGCGTGGGAAATCCTCCCCGTACCACGGTCCGCCTGTTCGCTTACCGTACCTCGTGATTGTCACCTCCATATGCACGAGTTGTCTTCAATGCGGCGCCTCCTAAGCCTGCAATTGAGATACTTCTGGGAATGACTCTGACTGCCGAATTGCCTTCCCTAATTGCTTTGGCAAAGGCAGCCTTCGAAGAGCTGCCAGGAGAAGGGTTTACATACACCCAGTACACATTTGCAAGAGCATCGCGAGCATCATTTTCGTCATCTGATTTGAGTGCGGTTTCCAAGGTCTCGGCAGTTTTACTGAGGCGACCGGCAGCAGCTTCGCGCTCTATGGGCGTTTTAATTGAGTCTGAAACCCCTGCTGGATCAGGAGTCTGTCGCTTCGCGAGATCACTCGCCGCATAATTAAAGAAAGTAGCCAGTCCATCAGCGATGCCTACTTCCTCTTTGATTGCCTCAAGAGCAAGAGCTTCGATGTTGAAGCTGCAAAGACCAGGCTGGGAGTATTGCTTATTCCAGGCCTTAGCGAGCCTGATTACCTTAGCTCTCATACGTCGGAGTCCTGCAGGATCAGCGGTTAAGAGCCGCGTGTGGTACTCCGGATCTGACGCATCCCAACGTTTGCGCTCGAGATTGGGAATCCACAAAGCTCCGGCCGCTCTTGTCAACGCCACAATTAAATCAACACTTGGATCGGAACCATCTGGTAGATATTCATTGTAAGTAACTTTGATGGCTCGCTTCGTCAAGCGAAAGGCAACGCTTGGATGTCTCTCTTTTAACTCGTCGCGGATGAATGATCGGACGCCATCGACGATGCCATTTGGCGCACCACCATCTCCGTCCGGACCAACTTCACGATACGAACGCCGGTCAAGCACTACGCCGCAGTCCGCGTCTGTATCATCATTAGCCGTGCGATGTGCGATAGAGCCAGCTGTATATGTCCGTAGAGCTCCTACATAGCGCCCGGCAATTGACAGCACCTCGTCCCTGCGACTGCGCGCCGCTTCGAGCGTCGCTTCGGTCGGCGCAATTTTCTTCTGAACGTCAGCAAGAATTTCATCTATATTATTCATGACCAAAACTCCTCTATGTAGTATGGGTATCAGTTATTTTCCCCTTCATCTCTTACCGCCATTGCGTTCCCATTCAAGAGCCGCTTCGCGTGTGGTTCTTCTGCCTACTTGTCTGATCTGCGATCCAGGATATTCAGCTTGGTGCTCTTGTTCACGCCGATTCAAGTCATTGGTGATACCGCGATGAACAATCCGGTTTCCATTCTTTACGTGGTACTTGTAAGTATCGCGCATCTTTCACTCACCTCCTTCCATTTCATTGTTAACTGTGCTAGTACACAATGGTCTCTTCCTTTTATAATAAAACAGCGTATCTGCTTATTAGCGTATCATACTACAAATCTAATGTCAAGTCCCTCTCAGCAGATTCTTTGGGAATTAACCATTAAAAGAGTGGTATGGTTGGGTGTTCCTGTGATAGATACCCTTGCTGGGAAAGCCGAACCTTAGCTGCATCCCGGGAAACATCAAAAGAATCAGCGATTCGTTGGATCAGAATATCGGCTTCTGATGAGCCTGTCATTACAGAACGGTAATAGCCTTGTTCCTTTAAGAAATCTCCAGCAATCTGTCTGAGATACGTTATTGGTATCAAGAGTGCACCACTAGCATAGCTTGCCTGCCACTCTAACCAATCTTTTTGCGGTGAGGCCAGGATTGTCGAGCGCTTGCAGCGAGGTCCCTTTTCCCACCCTGGAGATGGAATTAGTTTCGGTCGATAGGTCTTCCACAGGAAAGCATGAAGTTTGACATGGCCATACTCGTGACTTAGCGTCGTCCTTAGCCGATGCTCTCGCCACGGCTGCCCGCTTAGCTCCTTTTTGATGAGCACAACCGGCTCCTTATTCTTAAAGAAGTCAGTAGCACCTTCTATGTCCTCACCGTCTTCCGATAGGTCAGCATATAAATCTAGGCCAGAAGTATCTTGTTCTATCAAGACAGTAAGATCATCAGTGGAGATTGGAAGCTTTACTGTACCAAATTTGTGTTTAAGAAACCGGCTCACTATTTCTTGGCACTCATAGTCGAGTTCTTCGGGTTTGTAATGCGGCCTTTGCGGAAATCGACCTGTTTTGTCAGTCACCCATATCATTGCTTTTTGTCCCCAGAACCACGTCGAAATACCCTCATAGCTTCTGTAAATGTGTCAGCATCCATAGATAACTCTTTTAGATTTGCAGGCCATTTCCCTATGAGATAGTACATATATTCCAAGTTTGAGTCCAAACCAAGTGCCTTTGCCAACTGCTCCAATACATAGTCACCGGGAGTTCTCCGATTACGCTCCATGTCATTCAGATACTGGGGTGAAATAGTGTTCCCATCTTCCCTTTCAATAAGTGAAGCTAGTTCCTTTTGACTGAGTTGTCGCTTTTTACGGGCCTGAGCAATTAGCTGGCCTAAGCTCTGCATTTGATTACCCTCCTTATTATTATCTGCTAATCAGCATATCAGCTTTTTTCTTGTCAGTCAATAAAGGGTAATTACTCTTGCTACTCAACTTACCCTATAACTACTCTTATGTTACTCCTGGCAAAAGACGCGACATCAAACCCTTGACAAATGGTGCCAATATTAGTACATTTGTTCTTTAGAACATATATTGTCGGGAGGAATAGAAATGGCTATTCTTTCTCCCAAGAGGAAGCAAATCCTCGATTTCATCACCGTCTTCATCGAAGGAAAGGGCTATGCTCCATCGGTAAGAGATATAGTCGAAGGCTGTGCTATCAGTTCGTCCTCTGTTGCCCAATACCATCTTAATGTTCTAGAACAGCAAGGGTATATTCGCCGAGACCGCGAGGTCTCGAGGAGCATTGGGCTAGTGAAGAAAGCTACCGATTGCACTACGGTGCTGCCATAGCCGGCTCGAACTCGATCAGACGAATGCAAAGGTTGCTCTAAAAGTTCTGTCTTTCGTCCAACTTGCTCTACCGAGTTAGATTCGAACTCTTAAATTCACTAAACTTTCAGCCAAATTGTATACTCAGAAAATGGACCCTTAGTTTAGCCTACTTGCAGTGCTACGCTCACAAAGCTAAAAACGTCCGCTATTTTCTGATACCCCTTTATTTGGTGTATTTCTCACGCAATGCTGGGCTGGCATATCTCAATAAGTAGCCCCGCCGGCCCCTTTTCACTTTATCCTTGCTGCCCTTCGGTCTGCCCGACTTCTTACCTTCTCTGACAGCTCTATCGGTCAAACTCAATCTCGCTCTCAGTTTCTAAGGATTCAACTACCTGCAGCGTAGCCAAATATCTCATGGTCATTTTCATGTCAGCATGCCCTAGATGAATCTGGAGGGACTTCGGATTGCCGGTTCTCTTCAGCCTGGCAATAGCACCGCCATGCCTTAGCAGGTGGCAGTAAACACGCCTATCTATACCGGCTTTGTCGGCACATTCTTTGAT
>JAUVXS010000039.1 GCA_030603485.1 Dehalococcoidia bacterium | reverse complement strand
GTTTGAGGAAATTGGAGCACAGGACGTAGCTTTAGTCGGTGGTAAAAACGCATCTCTTGGTGAAATGATAAGAAATCTGGGTGAGAAAGGGGTAAATGTACCCTCCGGATTCGCCATTACTGCTGAAGCATATAAGTATGTGGTAGAGAAAGCAGGCATAAGCCAAAAAATCAAAGACACTTTAGCGGGCCTGGATACACATGATATGGAAAATTTGGCGGAGAGGGGCGAAAAGGTAAGGAATCTGATAGCAAATTCTCCCTGGCCTAAAGAATTAGAAGAGGAGATAAGAATTTGCTATCGAAAGATGGAAGAGAGATTTGGAAAGAACGTCGATGTCGCTGTGAGAAGCAGTGCTACTGCCGAAGATTTGCCTACAGCCTCATTTGCGGGACAGCAAACAAGTTATTTGAACGTGCGTGGAGAAGATGACCTCTTGGACAAGGTCATGAACTGCTTTGCATCTTTATTCACGAACCGGGCGATCTCATACCGGGTGGATAAAGGTTTTGACCATCTCAGTGTTTACCTCTCGGTGGGGGTGCAAAAGATGGTCCGCTCTGATTTAGCCTGCTCAGGCGTCACATTCTCCATAGATACAGATTCAGGCTTCAGGGATGTAGTCTACATAACTGCTGCCTATGGGCTGGGAGAGAATGTGGTACAGGGAATTGTTAATCCTGACCAGTTTTATGTTTTCAAGCCCACTCTAAAGGAAGGGTTCAGACCCATTGTGGAAAAGAAGCTGGGGACGAAAGAGAAGAAATTGGTCTACAAGAAAAATGGAACTGGAACGGAGCAAAAGGAAGTCAAGGGAGGGGAACAAGGAAAGTTCGCATTAAGTGACGATGAAATCTTGATTCTCGCCAGATGGGCTTGCATTATAGAAGAGCATTATGGAGTGCCCATGGATATTGAATGGGCAAAGGATGGGGTAACCGGGGAACTTTTCATAGTCCAAGCCAGGCCAGAGACAGTGCATTCACAGGTGGACTTGGCTTCGCTCAGGACTCACGTGCTTGAAGAAAAGGGGAAATTATTGCTCAAAGGGGAAGCAGTGGGCAAGAAAATAGGGCAAGGCGAGGTGCATGTAATAGAAGACAGTGATGAAATACGCAAATTCAAGGGCGGTCAAGTTTTGGTCACTGATATGACAGACCCCGACTGGGAACCGATAATGAAGATTGCCAGCGCCATAGTTACCAACAAAGGTGGCAGGACCTGCCACGCAGCTATCGTGAGTCGTGAGCTTGGGGTACCCTGTGTAATTAGCACCGGCAAGGGGACGGAGGTATTGAATAAGATAAAAGAGGTCACGGTAGATTGTTCAGGTGGCGGGGGCAGGATATATGAAGGGAAATTGAAATACAGGATAGATGTGGTAGAGGTAAACAAGATCCCCAGACCCGACACCAGAATAATGATGAACTTTGGCATTCCCGATGGTGCATTTATTCAAAGTCAAATTCCCAATGACGGCGTGGGTTTAGCTCGGGAAGAGTTCATCATCAATTCCTATATCGGCATACATCCCATGGCCCTAATAGAATATGATGAGCTGAAAAAAGCAGCGCAGAGAGATAATAAACTAGCAAAAGTAATTAAGGAGATAGACCGAAGGAGCATACCATATAGGGATAAAAAGCAGTTCTTTATCGACAACCTGGCAATGGGAATAGCGAAAATAGCGGCGGGATTTTATCCCAACGAAGTCATCGTTCGCTTTTCGGACTTCAGGACAAATGAGTATGCCAATTTAATCGGAGGGTATCGCTATGAGCCGGAGGAGAGGAACCCAATGATAGGTTGGAGAGGAGCGTCTCGCTATTATGATAAGAAGTTTAAGCCCGCCTTTGGTTTAGAATGCGAAGCGATAAAGAAAGTAAGGGATGAGATGGGGTTGACCAATGTGAAGGTGATGGTTCCTTTTTGCCGGACGCCGGAAGAAGGGAGAAAGGTAATAGAGGCAATGAAAGAGTTTGGCTTAAGGCAAGAAAGAAATGGTTTGGAAGTGTATGTGATGTGCGAGATACCATCCAATGTGATTTTGGCGGAGGAATTCGCAGATGTCTTCGATGGATTCAGCATAGGGTCGAACGATCTAACGCAATTAACTCTTGGTTTAGATAGGGATTCCGAACTCGTGGCACACATATTTGATGAAAGAAATGAGGCGGTGAAAAGGTTGGTGAGGCAAGTCATAGATGCGGCACACAATCACAAACCAAGGAGGAAAATAGGGATATGTGGTCAGGCGCCGAGTGATTTTCCGGAATTTGCCGACTTCTTAGTTGAGTGCGGCATAGATTCGATGTCTTTGAACCCGGATGTGGTATTGTCAACGAGGTTAAATATAGCAGAGGTGGAAAATAGGATAAAATCAAGAACCAGAAGAAAACGCGCGTGAAGGCATGAAGGTGCTGCGATGATAAATTAAGGATTTTGCCCTGACTTGCTATATTACAGTGATTCCATGATAAACAAACCTAATATACGTGAGCAAACAGAGAAGAGAGAAGAAGCCCTTTCCCAGTATGCCGCTAAGAGTAAGTTCAGCCGTGGTCGGCTGAAGTGGGAAGAACCATGCCCCATAAGAACCAGTTTCCAACGTGACCGTGACCGTATCATCCATTCCAAGGCCTTCCGTCGGCTGAAACATAAGACACAGGTTTTTATTGCTCCCATGGGTGATCATTATGTTACCAGGCTCACTCACACTCTGGAAGTATCCCAAATAGCCAGAACTATAGCTCGAGCTCTAAATCTCAACGAAGACCTCGCTGAGGCTATAGCTCTCGGACATGATTTAGGGCACACGCCTTTTGGTCACATAGGCGAGGAGGTCATAAACGAGTTGTATCACGGTGGCTTCAGGCATAATGAACAAAGCTTACGAATAGTCGATCTATTGGAGAGGGAGGGACAGGGACTAAATCTTACCTGGGAAGTGCGAGATGGCATCCTCAATCATTCCAAGGGACAAGCGGAAATTTTAGGAGAAGGATGGGGAGATGTCAGTACTTTAGAGGGACAAATATGCAAGATAGCCGATATCGTGGCCTATGTTAACCACGATGTCGAAGACGCTATAAGAGCTGGCATTATCTCCCAGAATGAATTGCCCGAGCCGGTGGTAGCAACTCTGGGACATGCACATTCACAGCGAATTGATACCCTGGTTTGCGATATTATAAACTGCTCCTGGCCGGTTAGTGGCAATGGAAATTTGACCAATCCAACTATAGGCATGAGCCCTGAAGTCCTTAGAGCAACTAACATACTCCGCCAGTTTCTATTTGACAGAGTATATTATCCCAGCTTGGCTGGAGAGGAGGCAATAAAGGCGGGAGAGGTATTGCGTCTGTTGTATTCTCATTTCCTGAAGCACGAGGATAGATTACCTCGGGAATTTGCTTCTTTGCCGGATAACAAGGAGCGCAAAGTCATTGATTACATTGCTGGGATGACCGATCAATATGCGCTAAGATTAGCTGAAGAGATATCTCAATGAGCGTAATCACAGAGGTAAAGCAGAGATTAGATATAGTAGAGCTTGTCTCTGAGTATGTTACTTTGCAAAAAGCGGGGCGTAACTTCAAAGGCTTATGCCCTTTCCACAGTGAGAAACACGCTTCGTTTTTTGTCTTTCCTGAGCAACAAAGCTGGCATTGCTTTGGTGCCTGTGGAACTGGCGGCGATATCTTCTCTTTTATCATGAAAAAGGAGGGCATTGATTTTGGCCAAGCTCTTCGTCTTTTAGCTCAAAGGGGAGGCATAACTTTAAGCCCCCTTGAGGCTCCAGACAAGGCTGAGGATGAGAAGAAGGAGAGGTTATTTAAGATTAATGAGGCAGCTACTGAGTACTATCATCATTTACTTTCAAGCACTAAGGCCGGCGAGGCAGCGAGAAGCTATCTGGAAAGAAGAAAGGTCGTGCCCGAGACTATCAAGGAGTTCCGTCTCGGTTTCAGTCCTGATGCCTGGGAAACCATTAAGGATTACCTGCTGGGTAAAGGTTACATAGAAAAGGAGCTTGTAGAAGCTGGCCTGATAATCGAGAAAGAGGAAGGAGGTAGTTACGATCGATTTCGCAACCGGCTCATGTTTCCTATATGTGATATCCAGGGTCGAGTCACTGGTTTCGGAGCTAGAGTTCTGGATGACTCCCTGCCTAAATATATCAACTCCCCCCAAACATCAAATTTCGATAAGAGTAGCAGCTTGTATGGCGTTGATAAGGCTAAGTCTGCCATTAGAAAGAAAAACTTAGCAATAATCGTAGAAGGCTATACGGATGTTCTCACTGCTCACCAACAGGACTGGCAAAATGTAGTTGGTTCAATGGGAACTTCTTTAACCGAGAAACAGGTGGGAGGCATTAAAGGATTAACCAATAACATAACATTGGCACTCGATGCCGATATTGCCGGTGAAGAAGCTACCTTGCGAGGCAGAGCGATATTAGCTTATTCCAATGCCGAAGCAAATGTCATTTTATTACCTCCGGGCAAAGACCCGGATGAAGTAATAAGAGAGGATCCTGCTCTCTGGCAGGAACTGGTAGAACAAGCTATGCCTATTCTGGACTTTGTCTTTCAATCTGTAGTGAGCAAAGCCGATATCAATAAAGCTAAGGACAAGTCTCTGGCTGTGCAAAAACTCCTGCCCACAATTTATGACATAAAAGACCCTGTACAACAATCCCATTACCTGAAGAAACTGGCACGTGAGTTGAAAATCGAAGAATCCGCCATAAAAACTGCTTTGCGGGAACCAAAAGCTGGTCGGAAAAGGCCTCAACTTAGCAAGCCCATAGAACAATCTCGCCTTGCCCGCCGGTTTGGATCCAGCCGTATTGAAGAGGACTGCCTGGCACTTCTCCTTCAATACCCAGAGCTTCGTCCTTCGGCGCGAGAGCTATCACCCGAACACTTCGAATCCACGGAAAATCGGGAAATCTTTGTCAAATGGCAACATTCTTCTGACATCTCGGACATTGAAAGTAAACTTGACACGAGTCTATTAGAACATTTATACTGTCTGGTTGACAAGGATTATAAAAATTTCCCGCCAGACATACGGAAAAGCGAACAAACACGACACTCTGCTTTAGACGATTATATTCACCGTCTAAAGGAGAAATTATTCCGGAGATTAGAAACTGAGAAGGAGGCGACGCTCGAGATTGAGAGGGAAAAGGGTGGTACAAGCGCAGAGTTACTTAAACTAGAGGAGCTAGGAATAAATTCCGGGCAACAACTTCAGGACGTCTTTATTAAAAAAGGGAAAAAACCGTGGATTCAATGAAAGAAAAAAACGTCAACCTGGATAGTGATGAGGTAGTGGCTCAAGGCTTACTCAGCGATGAAGCCGAAGTTGAGGATGTCAGCAGCTTAGCCGAGGACCTTGAAGAGAAGGAAGAAGGCGAAGAATTAGTCGCTGAGGAAACTGAAGAGGTCAAGTCTCCGCCACCACTGGGGGAATATGAGATAACTGATGACTCAGCTCGCATGTATCTTCAGGAAATTGGCAGAGTGCCACTTCTCAATATCCGTGAAGAGAAATTACTATCCCGGAAGATAGAGCTGGGCAGAAACTTAGAAAGAATCGAAGACAACCATTTCAGGAAATATACGAAACTCCCTTCATCCGTTGACATAGTTATTCACCTGATTTCTCAATTATCCAAGGCATACCAGGTTGTTCAGATTGTCGAAGAGTGTATTGGAATGGATCGCTCAAGCGATTTAGTGGAGACGATCAGGAATCCTAAATTTCGCTCCGCCATCGACATTGTTATAGACCCGGCGTTAATAGCGGCAACTGCTGAAGGGATAGGTAAAGGAACCACTGGAGCTGAAGAAACCATAGTAAGTCTTTCCGTAAACAGTCAACTTTTACCCCCGCAGTTGCTAGAGTTCCTGGCTAGAGATAAACCTTCATGGCAAAAACTAAAGACTCTCGTAACTGACGACAAGTTCCTATCTCAAATCGATTCTCATAGTAGTGAGTTCCAGGCTTACTTTGCCCATGTAAAGAATGAAGAAAAAGCGTCAGAAAAACACCTCACTGAAGCAAACCTGCGCCTGGTGGTGAGCATAGCCAAGAAGTACATCGGGCATGGCATGCCCCTCCTTGAGCTTATCCAGGAGGGGAATATTGGTCTTATCCGAGCTGTAGATAAGTTTCAGTATAGAAAAGGCTACAAGTTCAGTACCTACGCCACCTGGTGGATCAGGCAAGGTATCACTCGGTCTATAGCTGACCAATCCCGTACCATTCGCATTCCGGTACACATGGTAGAAACAATTAACAAGCTATTGCGGGCGATGCGACAGTTAATTCAAGAACTTGGGCGTGAACCAAGTTACGAAGAAATTGGCAGCCGCCTAGATATATCCCCAGAAAAAGTAGAAGGGGTCATGGCCTTGTTTTTCCGTGAGCCAATGTCGCTAGACATGCCTATTGGCGAAGATGCTGATAGCCGATTAGGCGACCTTGTTGAGGATCATGCCAGTTTAGCGCCAACTGAAGCCACTTCACAGCAGTTACTCAAAGAACAAATAGATAAAGTGCTCGATGAACTTACCGAGCGCGAAAAAAAGGTGTTGCAGCTTAGATTTGGCCTTAAAGACGGACATCCTCGAACCTTGGAAGAGGTGGGCAGAGAATTCGATGTCACTCGAGAAAGAATACGACAGATTGAAGGCAAGGCTCTGCGCAAGTTACGTCATCCCATCCGCAGTCGAAAGCTCAGGGGATATCTAGACTGAGTTCACCTTAAGAGCATGTCAAGCATAGTTCCCGTCTTTTTAGGCAACTTGCCTCGTGTTAGTGACTTAGTCAACTTTTGTATCTCACGAAACTGGTTAAGAAGTTGATTAACATCTTTGGATGTGGTGCCGCTCCCTCGAGCAATACGGCTTCGCCGTTTGCCATCAATAATGGCTGGATTACGTCTTTCATCATAGGTCATAGACAGGATAATAGCTTCTATCTTTTTTAACTGTTTCTCCCCTTCTGCATCTGGCAAATAAGAAGCGAATTTGGAGAAGCCTGGTATCATTTCCACCAGTCGCCCTAAAGAACCCATCCTGTGAATTTGACGCATTTGACTGAGGAGATCCTCAAGGTCGAAATCCCCGGTGCGCATTTTCCCTTCTAAATCCTTGAGCTGTTGCTGGTCGAAGGTCGTCTCAGCTTGCTCGATGAAGGTGAGCATATCTCCCATACCCAAAATGCGAGACGCTAACCGGTCGGGATGGAATACTTCCAAAGCATCTATCTTCTCACCCGTGCCAAGGTATTTTATGGGCACTCCAGTGACAAATCTAATGGAGAGAGCAGCTCCACCTCGGGCATCTCCATCCATCTTCGTCAGGATGAGTCCCGTGAGCCCGATTCGACTGTGGAATTCTTGAGCCACCCTTACGGCATCCTGCCCAATCATAGCGTCTACCGTAAGCAATATTTCTGAAGGCTGGACCAGGGATTTGATATCAACCAATTCCTTCATCATGGCTTCGTCAACATGCAGGCGCCCTTGCGTATCTACTATAACCCAGGTCAACCCCCTTTCCTTAGCTTGTTTTAGAGCCTGCTGGCAAATTGTTGTTGATGCTACGTTAGCATCAACACTATATACCGGGATATCGTGTTGCTCACCCAGTAATTTGAGTTGTTCAATAGCAGCAGGTCGGCGAGTATCAGCAGCTACTAATAAAGGAAGCTGCCCCAGATGTTTGAGATGAAGAGCTAGCTTCACCGCTGTAGTGGTCTTACCGGAGCCCTGTAATCCTGCGAGCAGAGCGACCGCTGGTGAATCAGTAACCGAAGCTAAACGGCCAGGCTCTCCACCCAAGATAGCAATTAATTCTTCATTGACAATCTTAATAATCTGCTGGGCTGGTGTTAGGCTGTGCAATACTTCAGAGCCAAGAGCACGCTCTCGCACCCTGGACAGGAATTCCTTGACCACCTTAAAATTTACATCTGCTTCCAGAAGCGCCAGCCGTACCTGACGTAAGGCATCGTCGATATCCCCTTCACCAAGCTTGCCTTTTCTGGCAAGCTTATCAAATACAGCGGTCAACTTTTCGGTCAAGACTTCAAGCATGTTAGCCCCGAAGTATTTTATGCTTAGCTAAATCACATAGTCAAATCGTTCTGCCATGTCCAGAATTTTCTATCTCAAACTAAGAATCCCGTTGCACTTAACCCAGAATCGGTATACTATAAAGGTTTAATGGAAAATCTCTGGGCACCGTGGCGCATAGAATATATACAAAGAGCTACAAAAAACGGCTGTATCTTATGCCAAAAACCCAGGGAAAATAACGACGAGGCAAATTTTATCCTTTATCGTGGTCAACACAATTTTATTATCCTGAACGCCTTCCCCTATAATCCAGGGCATTTAATGGTCACCCCCTATCGGCATATAGCAAATCTACAGGATTTAAGTGATGCAGAAGCAAAGGAGCTTTTTGACATTATCAAGAAGAGCTTAGAACTTCTGAAAGAGGTAATGAAGCCAACCGGCTTCAATATCGGCTTGAATATGGGCAAAGTTGCCGGAGCCGGGATAGCGAAGCACCTCCATACTCATATAGTCCCCAGGTGGCAAGGTGACACCAACTTTATGCCGGTATTGTCTGATACCAAAGTTATACCGGAAGCCTTGAGTGGCACATACAAAAAGCTAAGAACAAAGTTAGAGCAGAAGTCAGAGCTTTGAGGTCGGGAGGAAAGCTGGCAAGGGGAGAAAAATCGAGTTGACCCTATTTTTAGAAGAGGTATGTCGTGTACTTCATCATTCTCCTGGGGATTGTTAGCCTGTTCGGGGATGTAACCTACGAGGGAGCTAGGAGCATTGCCGGGCCTTACCTGGCTACGCTGGGGGCGAGTGCCAGTATTGTTGGATTGGTATCTGGCATCGGCGAATTCAGTGGTTATGCTCTGCGTCTTGCCTCTGGCTATCTTGCCGATCGCACTAAGGCATATTGGCTTTTTACTTTTGTCGGTTATGGACTGCTCGTTTCCATTCCCTTACTGGCATTTGCTGGCTACTGGCAGCTTGCTGCCGTCCTTATCATTTTGGAACGGGTAGGGAAAGCAATAAGAAGTCCAGCAAGGGACACCATGCTTTCTTATGCCACAAAAGAGGTGGGGAGGGGCTGGGGATTTGCTGTTCATGAAGCATTAGACCAGGTTGGCGCTATCATTGGTCCCCTCGTCTTTTCCCTTGTTTTCTTTCTTGGCGATGGCTATCGTGAAGGTTTTACTCTGTTGTGGATACCGGCTTTGCTAACCCTGGTTGCTCTTGCCATAGCGAGGAAGAAAGTCCCTTCACCGCAGAAACTTGAAGCTCCCGAAGAGGCGAGCAAACAAGGCGACAGAGATAAACTCCCCAAGGTTTTCTGGCTCTATACTTTATTCACTTTGTTTTCCATAGCCGGATTTGCCAATTTCCAGTTAATCTCCTACCATCTTAAAATCCAATCTATCGTCACTGATGTTCAAATCCCCATGATTTATGCCATTGCTATGGGAGTAGATGCGATGGCAGCTCTTCTTGCGGGCAAAACGTACGATAGAATTGGGCTTGTATCGCTATTGGCAGTCCCTTTGTTAACCTTGCCCATTCCCTTCCTGGCTTTTTCTTATGACTACAAACTGGTGCTAACTGGCATGGTATTATGGGGTGCGGTCATGGGAATCCAGGAAACGATTATGCGTGCTGCCATCGCTGACCTTACACCTGTGAAGAGAAGAGGATTTGCCTACGGAATTTTCAATACAGTGTACGGGGCATCCTGGTTTCTGGGGAGTGCCTTGATAGGGCTACTCTATACACTTGATGTCAACTACTTAATCCTATTTGTCGTCGTCATGGAGCTAATTTCAATCCCGCTACTCTTTGTGGTCAAAAGAGCAACTTGACCTTTTACCAGAGTGAAAGCTGGAAGGGAATCTCCAGAAACTGAACAGGATTGAAGAAAGACAGACTGCTTACCGAGCACCATATGTCATTGCGAGGCGTCCCGGAAGCAAGCGAGGGAACTCACCGAAGTAATCTCAGGAGATTGTCGCGTCCCGACAAGTCAGGGCTCGAGATGACGATTCAAGTTGATAAACCACTTCAAGTAGCTTGAGGATATGAGCCGAGTATCTTAACGAAAGCAGCCTCTGTCTGTAACTCTTGTACGGCTTCCTGGCAAACCGCGTCATCAAAGTGACCCTCGAAATCAGTATAGAAAACATATTCCCAGGGCTTAGTTCGGCTTGGTCTGGACTCCAATTTTGTCAAATTCACATTCCTGGTGGCGAAGATACCTAAAATTCTATATAGGGAGCCAGGCTTGTGTTCAGTAGCAAAAACGAGAGAGGTTTTATTTTTCTGTGCGGGTTTAGCTTTCTGCTTTGAGATAGCCACGAATTTAGTGTAGTTATTGACATTAGTCTCAATTTCCGGTGCCAGAACCTCCAGTCCATAAATATCGGCGGCTCTCTTGCTAGCTATGGCAGCACAGTTCCTCAACATTTTCTCTTTTATCATTTTGGCACTGCCCGCCGTATCATAGCTGGGCATGATTTCGACTTTCAGTCTACTCAGAAATTCCTCACATTGAGCTAAGGCTTGAGGATGGGAGTAAATCGTCGTTATATCAGCCAGTTTTTCTCCCGGCAAAGCCATCAGGCAATGGCTTACTTTAAGAATAACTTCAGCAAATATATTGAGAGAATACGCCAATAACGAATCGTAGGTTTCGTTGATACTGCCGGCTTGAGAGTTCTCCACGGGAACCACCCCAAATTCAGCCTTATCCTGCCACACAAGTTCAAAAACCTCTTTCAGCCTGATACACGGCAAAAAATCAATATCAAGGCCAAAGAGTTTTGCCGCAGCATCCTCGCTGAAAGCGCCTCTTTCTCCTTGAAAAGCAACCTTGACCATAAACCTATTGCACAGTATAGCCTGAACCTCCTGTTAACTTCCACTGTGGCTTGATTAGCCTCGCCAAAGGCGAGGGGAGAATATCATGAAGACCGTAAACAATTCCAATCGCCCCAACCACATGCACATAATCAAGATGACCTTGGCTGCACCGGGAAGCGAGGCATAATTCAAAGTGGGACCCACTCCACCTAAACCAGGCCCCACATTCCCCAAAGTAGCAGCTACTGCTGAAATCGCTGTCTCTAAATCAAGCCCCAGGAAACCAAGCGTTACTGAAGCTACAACAGCAACAAGCACATAGAAAAAGAAGAAAGAGATTACATCTCGGATTATTCCCTCCGAGAGAGGCTTTCGGTTATATTTCAACGGAATCACAGCTTTGGGAGAAATAGCCCTCATCATCATTACCCGAGTATGTTTCATCAGGGTTAAAGCCCGCACCACCTTTATTCCCCCGCCAGTCGAGCCACCACAGGCTCCGATGAACATCAAAGCCAGAAGCAACATTCTGGCACCAGAGTGCCAGGAGCCGAAATTAGCAGTAACAAAGCCCGTAGTGGTCATAATCGAGAGTGCCTGGAAAATTCCCTCTCTATATGAGGTAAGCCCCTCCGAAAGTACTAATAGAGAGATAGCGACTACCAGAATAATCAAGTAAAGCCTGAATTCATCGTCTTTGATTACCTTCCAGTTTCTCTGCAAAACCTGATAATGAATTATGAAACTCATGCCTGCCAGGAACATAAAGGCCATGATTATGTATTCTGCCAATGGATTACCGTAAGACCCAATACTTGCCGTGGTAGGGGTAAATCCGCCGGTGGAAAGAGTCGAGAAGGAGATGCAAGTTGAGTCAAAGAGGGGAAGTCTGGCCAGGAAATACAGGAGCGCTATTTCAACGGCGGTGAAAGCTACGTAGATTGCCCAGAGAATTCTTGCTGTGGTTGTGAATCGGGGGCGCAGCCTTTCGGGCAATGGTCCGGGGAACTCCCGGTCGAAGAGCTGAGAGCCTCCTACCCCCAGTCTGGGTAAGATGGCAACAAAAAGAGCTATTACTCCCATCCCACCCAGCCATTGGGTAAGGCTACGCCACAAGAGAGCGCTCATGGGTAAATCTTCTACCACCTTTAGTATAGTAGCCCCGGTAGTGGTAAAGCCGGACATGGCCTCGAAAAAGGCATCGAGAAAACCCAACCCCAGAAATACATAGGGGAGTGTGCCAAGAAGGGGAATGAGAAGCCAGGTGAAAGCTACTATGGTAAAACCGTCGGCACGCTCTATAACTTTCTCGGTTTTGAATCTAAACTCAAGAATTAATCCGATACCGAGAGTGAGCAGCAACGCATACAGGTAAATGTACCACTTCTCCTCGCCATAGTAAAGTGCGGTTACCAGAGGAGCGATATAGGCTAAGGCGAAGTATTTTAGGAACGAGCCAATGATGTGTAGGGTTATTCTTACCCTTTGGCGAACCATTTATTCATAAATTCGGTCCCCTTTCTGGTAGATTCCCGATTCACAATGAGAGTCAGCCAGTCTTTAGGTTGTATCTCCTTATCCACACCCAGATATTTCCCCCCTCTTTGTACTATGAGGACCTTTATACCGTTTGGGGTTGCTAGTCCAGAAACACTCTGCCCGACACATTTCATGCCCTCCTCAATCTCTATTTCGAAGACCTCTGCCTCTTCGGAAGAGAGAAAGTCCTTTACATAAGGATGTGAAATCATGCGATAGATGTGCTTGGC
>JAUVXS010000049.1 GCA_030603485.1 Dehalococcoidia bacterium | reverse complement strand
TTCGAAGCAAGTCCATAGTAGGATACCTGCTAACGGAGAGACTTGCAGCATGTGCGGCAAATATTGTGCTATGGCAATAGTTGAAAAGTATCTAGGCACCTCATCAAGCAAATGCTAACTGGGACTGCTTTGATGAACCCGTTCTGAGCGACGCTGGATTGTTTCTCTTTACTGCGTTTATGGTCAGAATGACGGGAGGTGAAGGACTCACAGCTAATATTCAAAAATGAAGGCAGAGATAATACCCGTCGGCACAGAAATTTTACTGGGCAATATAATTGATACTAATTCTTCCTTTTTAGCCAATCAATTACCTTCGCTGGGAATCGACTTATATTTTGTCTCTACAGTAGGCGACAATCAGAGAAGATTGGTTGATACCTTAAAACAAGCTTGGAAGAGAGCAGACCTTATTATTACTACAGGTGGATTGGGACCTACCCAAGATGATATTACCCGAGAGGCCGTTGGTGAGCTAGTGAATGAAGAACTGAAAGTCGATGAAAAGTTATGGCAAGAATTGCAGGATTTACTCAGCCGCTATCTTGGGGAAATACCAAAAAGCAATATAAAACAGGCAACCACCATCCGTTCGGCTCAAATAATTTCCAATCACATGGGCACAGCGCCTGGTTGGTGGGTTGAAAAAGGCGGCCACATAATCATAGCCCTGCCCGGGCCGCCGGATGAGATGAAATTGATGTGGCAGGAAAGCATATTCCCCAAACTACAGCAAAGAGTAACTGGAGAGGTCATCCTATCTAGGGTAATTAAGACTTTTCGGCTAGCCGAAGCTAAGGTAGATGAATTGGTAGCCCCTCTTTCCAAGCTATCCAACCCTACTGTGGCTACCTATATCAATCCAGACGGTGTTTATCTGCGCATCACAGCCAAAGCAGAGAAAAAAGCAGAAGCTCAACGCCGTATTTCCCAAAGCGAAGAACAAATTCGAAACATTCTATCTCCCCATATTTGGGGGGTGGACGATGACACCCTGGGTTCTGTTATTGGGGAGTTACTCAGAGCCCGAAACTTAAATTTAGCCACCATGGAATCTTGCACCGAGGGGCTTCTATGCAACACCATTGCCAGTGGTATGGAAAGCCATATTTATTTCAAAGGAGGATTGCTGGCTTACTGTGATGAGGCTAAGGTGTCTTGTGGTGTGGATACCTCCATTGTGAGGCAATACGGCGGGGAAAGTACTCAGGTGGCCAAGGCAATGGCTGAGACCGCGCGCAGGAATTTGCAGACCGATGTTGGCATGAGTATTGGGGGTAACATGAATCCCGATAAAAACTCCGGCCAGGCATTCATAGGCCTGAGCAGTGATAGATTTGAGCAAACCTTCACCCACATGCTCCGCGGAAATCTCTCAAGAATGAAGCAAAGGGCAGTTTATGCCGCCCTTTTCGATTTAAGAAAGATGTTGCTCGAGGAGGTCTAATGCACTTAATTATTGATGGCTATTCCAGCAACCAAAAAATTCTCCGAGACGAGGATTTCCTTCGGAAGTGGTTGGAAAGTTATCCCGCTAAGATTGGAATGACCAGGATTTCAACGCCATATGTGATCAGATATGTAGGGCCGGTGTTAGAGGATTGGGGAATATCAGGATTTGTTTTCATAGCCGAAAGTCATATTGGCATCCATACCTTCGTTGAGCAGAATTACGTCAATATAGACGTTTTCTCTTGCAAGGATTTTGATACCGAGAAAGCAATAGAACATTTTCGAGAAGGATTCCAACTTGTTAAATTGCGAACCTGCCTGATTGATAGAGAATGGCCCAAAGCAGAACCTGCGATAGCCAACCCCCAAAGTTTTATTTACCATGAATGACCACGACTGTTACCCCGAGTCCTTCGCTTGTTGGCAGGAGGGGACATTCCTGCCACGTCGGGTCTTTGCTGGATTAGCCCCACCTTATTCAAATTTACAGCAAGCCAGGACTGTAATTCTGCCTGTTCCTTACGACAGCACCAGTGAATGGCGAGGCGGATCTCGCCATGGCCCCCAGGCTATCATCGATGCCTCCCAGTATTTAGAGCTTTATGATTTAGGGCTAGACCGCGAGATATATAAAGTTGGTATTTCTACCCTGCCCGAGGTAGAACCCCTGCTGAGCAGCCCCCAAGACATGATTGACAGAGTTTATCAGGTGATTAAAGGCTTAATACAAAAGGAGAAATTTGTGGTGTTGTTTGGTGGAGAACACTCCCTTTCTTTGGGAGCGGTTCGAGCTTTCAAGGAAGCATTCCCCGGACTTTCTGTGTTGCAACTGGATGCCCATGCCGACCTTCGAGATGAATATCTGGGGACTAAATATGGCCAGGCTTGTGTTATGCGCCGCATCTTAGAGCTTTGCCCTATCTCCCAGGTAGGAATGCGCAGCCTTAGCTGGGAAGAAAAGCAATTCTTAACACAAAACAAGCTGACGCCCTTCTATATGTCTGACTTGGCATCAAATACAGCTTCTATAGACCAGATAGTGGACTCGCTTAGCGAAGATGTCTATATCACCATAGATGTAGATGTTCTAGACCCTTCTATTATGTCGGCAGTAGGTACACCTGAGCCCGACGGCATGTCATGGCGGCAAGTCCTGGATATAATACAATCGGTTGCCCTTCACAAGCATGTGGTGGGCTTCGATTTAATGGAATTCTGCCCCGGCGAGGGGCCAGGTTCTTGCGCTTTTCTATTGGCTAAATTAGCTTACAAGCTTATCGGTTGCACTGTGCCATAAGAAGGACTATGAGGGGTAATATAAGTCTAGGCAGAGTCTTCGGTATTCCCCTGCGACTCCATTATACCTGGTTTATTATCTTTGCCCTGGTTACCTCTTCACTCGTGCTTTACCCCTTAGTAGAGCCTCCTTACCCTCCGATAGAGCAGAGGATAATTTTGGGCATATTAACCAGCCTCCTCTTTTTTGCTTCCATCATTACCCATGAACTGGCCCACAGCATCCTTGCTATTCGTAACAATATCTCAGTTAAAGAGATTACGCTCTTTGTTTTCGGCGGTGTCTCTCAGATAACTAAGGAAGCGACCCGCCCCAGAGCAGAACTCTTAATAGCTATAGTTGGCCCTTTAACCAGCCTGGCTCTGGCTGGTATTTTTTACGGATTACATCTTTTACTGACAGGCTTAGCCGCTAACCTAATGCAGTGGCTAGCTTTGATAAATGTGGCTTTGGCTGTATTCAACTTAATCCCTGGTTTTCCGTTAGATGGAGGCAGAATACTTCGTGCTCTCATATGGCAAAGAACCGACGATTATCACAAAGCAACTCGCATAGCTTCCAAGGTGGGACAGGGGGTAGCTTACGCCTTCATGGCCGGAGGACTTGCCCTTATGATTGTTGTTCGCGAATGGTGGTTTAATGGCCTGTGGTTCATATTGATTGGTTGGTTTCTCCGTAATGCAGCCAGGGCTAGTTATCAGCAGGTTTTACTTCGCGATGCCTTTATTGGTATCACAGCACGCCAGCTTATGGACTATGGTTGTCCCCTAGTCCCTCCCCACCTGAATTTGATGGAACTAGCCCAGCAATATATATTGCCCACAGGGCAAAGTTGCTTCCCAATTAGCTGGGGAACTGGATTAGAAGGCATGGTCACCCTGCAGCAGATAAAAAAAGTCCCCCGCAGCAGTTGGGCAATCACTTCTGTGCAAGATATCATGACCCCGGCCAGCAAATTGAAGGTGGCTTATCCTGCCCAGGATATCTTGAGTGTGCTCCAGGAAATGAGTGGGGAAAACACCAATCATATACCGGTAATAGAAGCCGGGAAAGTTATTGGAATAATAAACCGAGAGGATATAGCTCGCTTTCTGCGCACCCGAGCCGATTTTGGGATAAGATCAACACCTGAATAGCTATTATCGAGACGCTAGAATAATAGCTATCCAGGAAAGGTTCATCCCAGGGCTTTTTGTCAACCAGCTGACGTCGGGTGATGTGTCTCATGTCATTAGAGTGTAATTCGGTATCTTATATGAGCCGCCAGGGACTCGAACCCTGAACCTGCTGATTAAGAGTCAGCTGCTCTACCAGTTGAGCTAGCGGCCCATGCTAGCTAGGTCAGAGCTCCTTGCCGCCATTTTGCCACCATTCTCTCGTGTAACGAGGTCGTCAAAATGCTCGGCAGCTCTTTCCTGCAACCCCGGCAAGACATGGCTATAGGTATCAAGGGTAATGACAATATTGGCGTGCCCCAACCTTTCACTTACTATTTTAGGGTGTATGCCACGTTTTAGCAAGAGGGTAGCATGAGTATGTCTAAGGTCGTGAAAGCGGATATGAGGTAGCCTGGCTTTCTTGAGAACTTTGGCAAAGGTATGACTCACTACCCCAGGGTCTAGAGGTTTACCATCAAGATGACTGAATACGAGGTCAGTATCGGATGGAAGCTTTCCTAGCAAGATTCTTTGCGTCTGTTGCTCAGCTTGATACTCACGTAGAAGCAGTACTAAAGAAGATGACAATGCTATCCGGCGTCGGCTGTGAGAACTCTTTGGATTCAGCATTTTGCAGACCCCAGAGCGCTTATACAACGTCTGAACTACAGAAAGAAAAGCCATATCTAGGTCTACATCACACCAACGTAATCCCAGTATTTCCCCTAGGCGCATCCCAGTGTATAACGCCGTATAAAACAGTACATAGTAAGGTGTCTCTTGAGTAGCTTTCAGAAACTTGGGAATGTCTTCAAGAGCTAGGGTTGCCATATTCCTTCGTTCAGGGTGAGGAGGGTCTGCCACTTCAGCTACATTCCGAACCAAGAGCCCTATCTTGACAGCATGATTTAATGCCTCAGAAAGGATGCGGTGGTGATATTGCACGGTTCGCGCGGACAGGCCACCCTTTCCATCAATACGACCATGGGAAAGAGCATGAGCATAATAGTTCTGAAGTTGCTGAGGTTGGAGATGTGTCAGTGGTATTGCTCCTAAGGCTGGAATAAGATGACACCTCACCTCAGAGTGGTAACTTTGTGCTGTCCTAATGCCACAATTCGTTGACACATAACCATTAAGCCAATTGCTCAGCCACTCGGCTAACGTAATTCGTCTTGGCTTAACATAACTTCCCTTCTCAATGCTGACCTCCAATTCAGCCAACCTCTGTTTCGCGAACTTCTTGCTCCCTTTGATAGTCTCATAGTGTCTCAAGCGCTTACCCGTCATGGGGTCTGAGCCGATATCAAGGTAAATTTCCCAGCTCCCTTTTGACCTTTTTCTAACTGGCATTTGGGTCGCCTCCTTTCCCTAGTTTTTAATGCGTCATCTAATGGCTGTCGTCTTTCTTCAGATTCTAAAGCTGTGCTGACGTATGTTCTATCATGCTGGACACAAGTCGCACCGTGTGTGGAGTATCATGGGGCGCAGTACCAGTTCATCCAAACCTTCCCCAAATTCCTTGGTTCTAGCCTGCATCTGGGAAACCTCGTAAGTCAAATTCTGTATCAAATCAGATTCAACCTCATCCCACAGGTTCGTAACTACCTGGCAGCACATACTCCAAACGTCTTTCGCAAGTTCCTCATCATTCAAGTAAAATCTCGTCTTCGAATTGTTTTCATAGACAACTAGCCAGACCTGCCCCTCGTTGTACAGGATGATCCCTTTGATAACATGCATCTTGTCTGGCTTACCAGTTAAAATCCCTCTCCATATATGCTCTATTACTCCATCCGTGATTCTTTCGATGACATCGTCGTCCCCAAGCGCAGTTTTGATCCTCTTTTCCAAACCTAGGCAGTCATTCAGAGTATTCTTGACAACTTCTGTAGCCTTCGATCGCAGTTGCTCGGCATAGTGTTTAGCATTGTTCCGCGACTGTTTCCATTCTTCTAAAGTTTCCCACCGTACCTTTTCTTGCGTGTGGTCTCGGAGAGACTTTAGAAGCATATTGCTTCTCCAGACCCCACGCTCTCCCACACTTGAAGCTGGAGACGGTTTGCGTTGCCCTTCGGCATATCTAATCCATAATTGGTCGAGAGCTTCGTCGGCACTATTCAGCTCCCGCAGCGTTTTCGGTACATAGAGAGTATCTGTTAAGGATTCTGCTAGTCTAACTAAGTCGTTGAGGTGTTCGTGAAAAGCTTCCGCCGCAACACGAAAACGCGCTGCTTGTTCCTCTTTGATCTCTTTATCTTTCTCCCATTCTTCGTACGCCTGCTTTGCAGCTCGTCTCTCAACTTTGGTTTCCTGTTCAATTTCTGTCCACTTGGCCCCGAGCTGTCTTAACTCCACCACTTTTCTAAGCTCAATGGGAGAAAGCTCTCTTTTTTTCATCTTGACATCCTCTTGCTTGTTATTAGCTTTTTACTCGACACCTAGAGTATACACCATTTGCCAATACTTGTCAAGTATTCTGGAATAGGCCTGTCAAATAAATGGATAAGGACTTGACATATTTTAGAGGTTAGTATAATATTATAACATCAACAAAGTCAAGGGATAAACAATGCCATTAATGAAAAAATTGATCCAAGTCGGCAACAGCCGAGCGCTGGTTATCCCTCGGGACTGGCTCAAATGTTGCGAAGAAAAGGCTGGAGAACTCATCCGGAGTATCTTTATGGAACTTGATGACGTCATAACGATTTTTGTTCTTGGGGGAAACGAAAACCAAAGTGAAGCAGCAATCGATCGTAAGAAAGGTTAGCAAGCAAATGAGTAATCAAGAAAACAGGAATGATTCGCTGGTGCTGACTCCAGTTGAGGCAGCGAAACTCTTACGTATCGGTCGGGGGACGGCATATGCGCAGATAAAATGTGGGACCATTCCCAACATTCGCATGGGAAGGCGAATATTAATTCCGAGGGCGGCCTTGATGCAAATGCTGGAGATGGCAAAAAATGACAGGTTACGGTCGTAACAGAAAACTAAGTTAGGGTGGGCGCCAGCTAAGCTTGCCACCCTAAAGGGAGGTAATAGTATATGTCATATGGTATCGATACGGTATCTATGTCGTATCAGTATGGCATAGTCACAATACAGCATTTCCGTTCTGCATTCCTATCAGTGTAGATACTAAGTAACAAAAAGAAAAAGGTTGATATGTCTGAAAGACTATCTAACTACGAGAAAGAAACAATCATAAACTTCAACAAGGCCGAGGATGCCGCCAGCATCTTTACCTATGAAAAGACCTGGCAGAAGCACCTAGAAAAGAAACTAGGATTGAAGCCAGTGATGGAAAATGGTTTTGGCGGCAAGGGGTACGAGATAGAAAAGAAAAGGATCAGACCACCGAGGGCACCGGTAAAGCTATCGACTGAAGCACGGGCTAGATTAGTTAAGAGAATGAAGGACATGCCACAGAAACGCGTTTTTCCGCCCAAAACTACAGCGGCCACTGTAAAATCTGACAAGAAAAACAAGTCGAGGGTTTCTAAACCATTAACCAACAGCTAAGGAGCATAAAGTGACACGGGTAAGTGCTATTGGCGACTTGAATGCATATCTTTCTCCCAAACGGGCCGAGCAGCTGATTGCCGTTGCTAAGAACCCTAGGGATGTCCTGCTTATCCGCATCCCTTGGCGAACCGGCACAAGGGTGTCGGAACTCATCGGGCTGGGGATATCTGACACATATGGACGATAGGCTTTTAGCATATATGCTAATCATTCTTCTAAGAATGGCTTGATACCCCAGCGGCAAAGCACCTTTATCTAAGGAATTGTAAATAGTTTTTTATGCGGTGTCCAAGACATACCATAGATTTAAGGAGTAACAATTCATCTTAGTGTGCAACTAAGTAACAAAACAGGCAATTGTGATCTCACACAAAATGCAGGTCTGTTGGTTATATATCCTTGATCGCTATGGTCCTTTTAGTGCCTGAAGCAAGAATATGAGAAAAAGCACTACGCTTTCCATCTGTACGCAGTAACTCACACATTCAGACCTAAGTTATCTATGTTTATCATCGACTCTTGTAAGACTTTGTCTAGTATTGAGAGTGCCTGCGGTGCCTCCTGAGAAAGAGCACGAATCGTTCTACCCAGTTCGACCTCGTCCGTTTGGCCAATGATTACTATGCCTAGCGTTTCTAGAATACTTGGGGGCGCATTTTCAATCAGTCTATTGATGACTGTCCCGAGAATGTTTAGCATGTCTGACTGTTCGGGGTGCTCCTCAGCACTATACTTAGGCTGATATTGTAACCCCAATTTCTTTGCTTTTTCAGATTTAATTTGGTCGTCAAACAATTCGGGTATAAGGTCACTATTATTCATCAAGTCTTTTATAGCTTGGCGAAGCCTCTCAATAGTTGAGTTATGGTATTCAGATAATTTTACATACTTTCCAATTATCTCCCTTCTTTCGTCTTGGTTTTCTTCCTTCATCGAATTATATACCTGTATCAAAATAGCTTGCTTGTGTTCCTCAAAAAACTTGGCTGGCAGACCAAAATCCTGTTGTCTTTCACCGACAATTCTTTTGTTCTCTCCCAACACGACCAAGTGGAACAACTCTCTTAAATAGTCCAGATAGACTAGGTTATCACCATCCTGCCTTAGGAATTCATAGAAATCCCTTGTACGTTCTTCTTCGCCGGTTTTATTAAGCATACTTTGATCAACTAGCACTCTAGGCCATACAGCCTTCGTCTTACATTTCTCAAGACGATAGGCATCAATTAGAGCTGGGCCAAAGATGATGTTCTTATCTAAATATAAATCTCCATAGACTACTGCCCCCCTTATGAAAACTCGCCATTCCTTCCACATCAGATATTGATACATCATTATCCAGGTTGAAATGAAGGAGAAATCATGATGAGAATCATACGGACCACAAATCACGCTAGTATCTGAGAAAGAACGCTGTACATAGTTATTGAGGTCCACTCTTAATACAGTTAGCTTAGTGGTCAAAGCTGATTGTGCTATTTGCTCAGAGCGGGATAGCATTTTAGCAATTTTACTGATAAGCTCTGGATTCCTCTTGGATTCGTCTACTATCCGCCCAAATCCAAGGATGTCAAGAAATGCAAAAAGCTTCTTACTATACGTAGCCTCTTTCATGGTAGTACATATTATATAACGAAAAAATAGTCTGGAGACCACCTCTTTCGGTCCCCTAATGAGTTATGATACCGGGAAATGGTCCTCTATGCCATGCGACAATCCGGACGCTTGTCGCCTAGCACAACATTGTGAGTTAATGTGACATTGAACGAAATATTCTGGGAAATAATACCTGATTTGTAGTAGGCCTGATTGGTATGGTGTCCCTGGAATTTGCTCCTCACGTGAACGCCCTTGATATCTACTTCAATCCAACATTTCGTCAATTTGTTTAATGAGGGCATCAGCAGTTAAAGTTGATCGGGCTAATAACCCAGAGGTCGTTGGTTCAAATCCAACAAAATACGAGGGTTGTGCCATTCCCCTTTGAGTATTATGGTTTCGCGGACAACCTTTGGCTTGGCACTACATAGTAATATAAGGCTGGCAGAGGTATTCCCCAAATCGAACAGGGTCGAGGTCAACTCCTCGACTTTATCTTTTTGCCTCTGAAGTAACAGTCCAAGCAGAAGTTACCCACTTCGGTTTGACTGCAGCGACCTTCACGCTAACTATCGAGCTAGCTATCTCTGTCAATGGTGGAGGACTGTCATTTACGATAAGCTGACATTATATGTGTAGTTTCGTTATATAAAGTAGACGAAACAACTATTTCGTGCCACAATCCCCGGCACGTTTGATTGAATATAATACAACCGGGACAAGTGCATGAATATAGGTAATCGTAAAAATATATCTGCAATAAATGAATATGAAACCCGGCTTGTTGGTTTGTATGAGGAGTACTACGACAAGATTGCGCGTTATGTTTACGTTCATATCGGCAACAAAGAAGAAGCCGAAGATATTGCCGGGGAGGTTTTTTTGAAAGCACTGAAGTCTCTAAAGTCGTATCGGGAGCAGGGCGTTCCGATGCAGGGATGGCTGTTCCGTATTGCGCATAACCTCACCGTAGACTATCTCAGAAAAATGGATAAGCGCAGGACAGTACCCATTGACCCAGTAGTGTTACCGGGAAACGATAACCCCGCAGATACTGCTGAGATAAACATCGAGTTTGAGCGAGTTACCCAGGCTATGAAGCAGCTCACCACGGAACAAAGAGAGGTTATAAACCTTCGTTTCTTTGGAGGACGCACTTCTAAAGAAGCCGGTGATATTTTAGGCAAGAGTGATGGTGCAGTGCGCGAAATGCAGAGAGCAGCTATAGAAAAACTGCGTGGGATCATGGGAGTGGAGAAATGATGGCCGAAGATTTTGACCGAATACTGGATGAATGTATAGATCGCATTAACCGCGGGGATAATCTGGCAGATTGTCTGTCCGATTACCCAGCATATTCAGAAAAACTAAAACCTCTGCTCCAGTCTATGCATGATGTTCAGAAGACCTACACTTTTACGCCGTCGGCTGATACCAAGAGAGCAGCCAGACAGAAGTTCCACGCAGCTCTGGGCAAACGGCGGCAAATGACACCAGTTTTGTCATCCTTTAAGGTAATTCCCCGGCCTGCAGTCTGGGCGACAGTTGCAGTATTAGTCCTGGCTATCGTAGGTACTCTGGTGATACGATCTGTACTCAACCCACCAACGCTGGTACCCAGCCCTGAGGGTAATTTTGCTTTCCTCATCAGTGATGAGCCCAACGATATCGGTGACTTTGAGAACCTTAACGTCACAATTTCCAGAGCGGGACTGCAAGCTGTGGGTTCAGGGAAATGGCTCGAGTTTACGCCGGAGACAAAAACTGTGGATCTTACTCAGCTTCAGGGAGAGCAGTCTCAGGAAATCTGGCGGGGTAATGTCCCAGCAGGGCAGTACTCAAAGATATACATCTATGTGAGCGAAGTCAAGGGCAAGCTAGAGTCAACAGGGCAAACTGTAGATGTGAAGCTGCCAAGCAGCAAACTGCATATATCGATGCCATTCGAGGTTACAGTTGATATGGTTACCAGCTTTACCTTCGATATTACCGTGGTGGCGACGGGTGATAACGGAAAATACATCCTCAAGCCCCAGATAGGTGAGAGCGGAGCCCGGCAGGAGCAAAAGCCGCTCGAGTAAAAGCCAGACGAAGGCAAAGGGATAGACACGAGGCAGTAT